>CACMRS010000016.1 GCA_902616165.1 uncultured Pelagibacteraceae bacterium | reverse complement strand
GATGCTGTAGGAAGAAGTAGAGGTGCAGGTCTAGGGGGCGGAAATGATGAGAGAGAACAAACCTTAAACCAATTATTAGTTGAAATGGATGGTTTTGATACAAATGAAGGTGTAATAATTATAGCTGCAACAAACAGACCAGATGTGCTCGATCCAGCTTTATTAAGACCAGGAAGGTTTGATAGACAGGTAGTAGTTTCAAACCCAGATATTATAGGAAGAGAAAAAATTTTAAAAGTTCATGTAAAAAAAATAAAAATGGCGCCAGATGTTAATTTAAGAACAATTGCAAGAGGCACACCAGGATTTTCAGGAGCTGATCTTGCAAATATAGTTAATGAAGCAGCCTTGTTAGCAGCGAGAAAAAATAAGAGGATAGTCACATTACTAGAATTTGAGGAAGCAAAAGATAAAGTTATGATGGGTGCTGAAAGACGTTCAATGGTCATGACAGAAGATGAGAAAAAACTAACTGCATACCATGAGGGTGGACATGCTCTAGTGTCGTTTAATATGCCAAGTTATGATCCAATTCATAAAGCTACTATTATACCAAGAGGAAGAGCTCTTGGAATGGTTATGAACTTACCCGAAAGAGACAAACACGGTTACTCAATAAAATATCTTAAAGCTAGACTAGCTGTTTGTTTTGGAGGAAGAGTCGCTGAAGAATTAATTTTTGGAAAAGATAATATATCTACAGGTGCAGGTGGAGGAAATGGGTCTGATATTAACCAGGCAACACAGTTAGCAAGAGCAATGGTAACAAAATATGGAATGAGTGAGGAAATGGGTCCAGTTGAATATGGGGAAAACCAAGAAGAAGTGTTTTTGGGAAGATCAGTTACTCAAACTCAATCTGTATCAGAGGAAGTTGCTCAGAAAATTGATAAAGAAATAAGAAAGCTTGTAGATGAAGGATATAATAAAGCTAAGGAAATTTTAACAGAAAAAATAGATGATCTACATAAAATTGCAAAAGCTCTAATAACTTATGAGACTTTAACTGGTGAAGAAATAGAGAATATAATTAATAAAAATTTATATCCTAAAGATAAAATTTTAGATAATCCAGAATCAAAAGATGATCAAGACTCAGCTTTGGGCGCGATGGGCTTGAAACCAAAAATTGTTCATTAATAAATAATGTCAAGATATTACACAAGAGCGTGTAATTTCTACTTTGGCAAACAATCAAAAACTTTAGTAAATAAAAAACAATCTATCCCTTTACATCAGATTAAAGAAATATCTTTTGACCATGTTGAGATAATTACAAGAAAAAAAATTAGAAAAATTTCAATAAATAAAATTAGAAATTTACCAAAAAAAATAAAAACAAAAATAAATTCAGATTTAAAAAAAATTAGATCAAAAAAATCAAATTTTTCAAATTTAAATTTAAAAAAAATTCCAAATATATTAGGTGTTTTAAATCTAACTCCTGATAGTTTTTCCGATGGAGGAAAATTCAATAAAAAAAATAAAGGTGTTAGTCATGCTATTAATTTATATAAAACTGGTGCTTCGTTAGTAGATGTTGGTGGAGAGTCCACAAGACCAGGATCGAAGGAAGTAAATGAAAATCGAGAATGGTATAGAATTTATAAGACATTAAAATTAATTGTAAAAAAAATACCAATATCTTTAGACACAAGAAAATCTGCAATTATGGAAAATGGTATTAGAATGGGGGTTAAACTTATTAATGATGTTTCGGGATTAAGCCATGATCCTAAAACAATAAATGTTTTAAAAAAGTATAAAATTCCATTTGTAATACAGCATTCAGTTGGGACACCAGAAAATATGCAAAAGAATCCAATATATAAAAATGAATTATTAGATATATATGATTATTTTGAAGATAAGATTAAGTTTTTAAGATCCAAAGGTATTAAACACAATAATATAATTTTAGATCCTGGAATTGGATTTGGAAAAAATTTGAAACATAATATGAATCTTATAAGAGGTATTTCTATTTTTCATTCATTAGGTTTTCCTATACTAGTAGGAAATTCGAGAAAAAGATTTATTAAAGATATATCAAAAAAAAATGATAGCGAAACAAGGATCGGTGGAACTATGGCTTCTTCAATTTATTTAATGATGCAAGGAGTTCAGATTTTAAGAATTCATGATGTTAATGAAGTTATGCAAGGTATTAAAGTTTTTAATCAGATAATCAAAAAATAATGGCAAAAAAATATTTTGGAACAGACGGAATAAGAGGAGCCGTTAATAGCAAATATATAAATGGAGATATGTTCTTTAAATTTGGACTTGCTAGTGGAACATACTTTAAATCTCAAAAAAAAAGAAAACAAACAGCAATAATTGCAAAAGATACGAGATTGTCCGGATATACACTTGAACCAGCTCTTGTTTCAGGTTTGGCTTCAGCTGGTATGCATGTTTATACCCTGGGACCCTTACCAACTAATGGGTTGGCCATGCTAACAAAAGAGATGAAGGCTAATATGGGTATAATGATTACCGCCTCTCATAATCCACATTTTGACAACGGTTTAAAATTGTTTGGTCCTGATGGAATGAAATTATCAGATAAAATAGAAAAAAAGATTGAAAGTCTCATAGATAAGAAAATCTCAAAAAATCTCTCGCATTCTGAAAAATTAGGAAGAGTTAAAAGATTAGAAACAGGGACTAAAAATTATATTAAAATATTAAAAAAAAATTTCACAAAAGAGTTCAATTTAAGAGGACTAAGAATAGTAATCGACTGTGCAAACGGCGCTGGTTATAAGGCAGGTCCTGAATTATTGAAATCATTAGGAGCCAAAGTGATAGCAATAGGTGTTAAACCAAATGGTTTAAATATTAATAAAAAATGTGGATCAACTTTTCCAAGAAATATTAAGTCTGCTGTAAAAAAATATAAAGCTCATATCGGAATTTCTTTAGACGGAGATGCTGACAGAATTATTATGTGTGATGAGAAAAGCAATATAATAGATGGAGATCAAATTATAGCCGCTTTAGCTACTAGATGGAAAAATAAAAAAATGTTAAGAGGGGGAGTTGTTGGAACATTAATGTCAAATTATGGTTTAGAAAAATATTTTAAATCAATAGGAATAAAATTTTTAAGGGCAAATGTTGGAGATAGATATGTTAAAGAAAAAATGCAAAAATATAATTTTAATTTAGGTGGTGAACAATCAGGACACATTATTTTAGGTAAATTTGCAACTACAGGAGATGGTTTGTTAGTAGCTTTAGAAGCTCTTTTTGCTTTAAGAAAAGGAAAAAAGGCAAGTGAATTTTTTGAAAAATTTAAGAAAACACCTCAGTTCTTAGAAAATATCGAAGTAAAAGATAAAAATATTATTAACAAGCCAGAAATAAAAAAAATTATAAAAAATGCAGATAAATTAATTAAAGGTAAGGGAAGAATTTTAGTAAGAAAATCTGGAACAGAATCTAAAATAAGAGTAATGGGAGAAAGTGAAAACGAAGCTCTTCTATATAAATGCGTAAACATGATTACAAAAAAAATTAAATAAATTGAAACCCAATTCTAAAATTTTAATTATTGCAGGATCTGACTCATCTGGTGGAGCAGGTATTCAAGCTGATATAAAAACTATCACTGCTCTTGGTTCTTATGCAATGACAGCAATAACTGCAGTAACATCTCAAAATACTACGGGTGTAAAATCAATTGTTGGGATTAATCCAAAAGAAATTTTTAATCAAATTATTTTTAGCTGTAAAGATATAAGACCTGATGCAATAAAAATTGGTATGCTGCATTCTTCAGAAGTTATTAGAATGGTACTTAAAGCTTTGGATGTAATTAAAGTTAAAAAAATTGTATTAGATCCAGTTATGGTTTCTAAAGGAGGGACTAAACTGATAGATAGTAAAGCTATTCAATTGCTTAAATTGAAACTAATTAAAAAAGTATCACTTATTACCCCAAATATCCCTGAGGCAGAAATTTTGACTAAAACAAAAATTTTAACTAAAGAGGATATGATTTTTGCTGCAAATAAACTTATAGGATTAGGAGCTAAAAATGTAATTGTAAAAGGTGGCCATTTAAAACATAAAAATGTAATAGATATTTTAATAAACACAAAAGATATAAAGATCTTTAAAAGCAAACGTCATAAAACAAAGAATACTCATGGCACAGGTTGTACTTTATCTAGCTCAGTTACAACTTTTTTATCATGTGGAAAAACAGTAAAGAAATCTTGTGAGCTTGGAATTAAGTATGTAAATTCTGCAATTAAATCAAACCCGAAATACGGAAAAGGTCATGGCCCAATTAACCATCTCACTTCCTTAAAAGTTAACAGAGAATTTAAATAATGAAAAATATAGTTGTTGTCGGATCTCAATGGGGTGACGAAGGTAAAGGAAAAATTGTTGATTGGTTATCTGAACAGGCTGATGTAGTAATAAGATTCCAGGGAGGTCACAATGCTGGCCATACTTTAGTGATTGATGGTGTTACATATAAATTAAGATTACTGCCATCTGGAATAGTTAGAAAAGGTAAAATATCAGTTATTGGCAACGGAGTTGTTGTAGATCCATGGGCTCTATTAGAGGAAATAGAAGAAATAAAATCAAAAGGCGTAGAAGTAAATGTAAATAATTTTATTATCTCAGAGTCTGCAAATTTAATTTTGCCTTTTCATAGAGAAATGGATGAGATTAGAGAGGATGCGGCTGGAAAAAGCAAAATAGGAACTACAAGACGTGGAATTGGACCTGCATATGAGGATAAAGTTGGAAGAAGGTCTATAAGAGTAATGGATCTAAGATCTGAAAAAAATTTAGATCAAAGACTCGACTCTGTATTAGTTCATCATAATGCGATTAGAAAAGGTCTAGGAAAAAAAATTTTTGAAAAAGACCAGCTTAAATCTAATTTGCTTAAAATAGCCCCAAAAATATTAGAATTCTCTCAGCCAGTTTGGCTAAAGATTGATCAATTTAAAAAACAAAAAAAGAAAATTTTGTTTGAAGGAGCTCAAGGTATTTTACTTGATGTAGATCATGGAACTTATCCTTTTGTAACTTCATCTAATACCGTTGCTTCAAACGCAGCTACAGGAACCGGTTGTGGCCCTAATTCAATAAATTATGTTCTTGGAATCACAAAAGCTTATACAACAAGAGTTGGCGAAGGCCCTTTTCCAACAGAGTTAACAGATGATATCGGTGAACTTTTAGGAACACGTGGAAAAGAATTTGGAACTGTTACAAGTAGAAAAAGAAGATGCGGATGGTTTGATGGTGTTTTAGTGAGGCAAACTATTAAAGTTTCAGGGATTGATGGTATCGCTTTAACAAAATTAGATGTACTTGATGAATTAGATGAAATTAAAATGTGTGTTGCCTATGATCTTAATGGTGAAAGATTAGATTATCTACCTGCTGCTGTAGAAGACCAAATAAAAATAAAACCAATTTATGAAACTTTTCCAGGTTGGAAAGTTTCTACAAGTGGAGTCAAAAATATGGACTCGTTACCTAAAAATGCAAAAAAATATATTTTCGCTGTTGAAGATTTTATAGGTGCAAAAGTATCAACTATCTCAACTAGTCCAGAAAGAGATGATACTATTTTAATTGAAAACCCTTTTGAAGTTTAGTTTGCGGGTAAAAGATTTTTTGATTTAGCTAATAGAAGCATATGCTTTTGGAGTTTTTCAAATGCTTTATTTTCTATTTGTCTAACTCTTTCTCTGCTAATTTTATATTTTTTACTTAAATCTTCTAGAGTAGTTGGGTCATCATTTAGTCTTCTTGAGTATAGAATTTCTCTTTCTCTATCGTTAAGAACTTTAATAGAGTCTTTTAGTAAATCTTTTCTTTGCTCCATTTCCTCGTGGTGAGCAAATTTTAAATCATGATCAAGTTCTTTATCAACCAACCAGTCTTGCCATTCATCGCCATCTTCCCCAACTTGAGCATTTAGCGAGAATTCTTTTCCAGAAAGTCTTCTATTCATAGAAACGACTTCTTCTTTACTTACATCGAGCTTATTAGCTATATGATTAACGTGTTCATCTCTTAAGTCTCCTTCAGTTTCTGGAGAAATTTGATTTTTAATTTTCTTTAAATTAAAAAATAATTTTTTTTGAGCAGTAGTAGTTCCAATTTTGACAAGGCTCCAAGATCTTAAAATATATTCTTGAATAGAAGCCTTAATCCACCACATTGCATAAGTTGCCAACCTAAAACCCTTTTCTGGTTCAAATTTCTTAACAGCTTGCATGAGACCTACATTTCCTTCAGAAATCATTTCATTGATAGGCAAACCATATCCTTTGTAGCCCATAGCAATCTTTGCAACTAATCTTAAGTGACTAGTGACTAGTTTTTCTGCAGCTTTAATATTCCCAGTCGTTTTCCAATTTTTTGCTAGCATATATTCCTCTTCTGCAGCTAACATCGGAAATTTTTTAATCTGCTCTAAATATGCAGATAGCCCACCTTCATTAGAAAGGGTTGGCAGATTATTACTTATTGTTGTGCTCATAGAAGTGTTTATTTAATTAATTATACCTAATTTTCAATAATTTATTCTTCAGTATTTCTTAGCATTTTTAGAATATTATTTAGATCTTGTGGCAAAAGTGAGGAAAAAATCATCTCTTTCTTAGTTTGTGGATGTATAAATCCTAAAGTTTTTGCATGCAGAAATTGTCTGTTTAATTTAGTAATTGAATTTTGGATATCTAAATCAATATTTTTTAACTTTTTATATTTTTTTTTATATTTATCATCTCCAACTATACTATTACCTTTATAATTCATATGAACTCTTATCTGATGTGTTCTTCCCGTTTCTAATTTACATTCAACTAAACTTAAGGTTGGTGTTTTCTGATTTTCAAAAATTTCAAGTGTTTTATAATTTGTTATAGCTTTCTTACCTTTAGAACTACTAACTTCCATAAGTTGTCTATTTTTTGAACTACGAGTTATAAATGTTTCAATTCTTCCTGAGGAGGGTCTTAATTTTCCCCATATTAAAAGTTGGTACTCTCTTATAATTGAATGATCACTAAATTGTTTTGATAAATTTTCATGAGCTTCATTGTTTTTTGCAATTACGACTAAACCAGATGTGTTTTTATCAATTCTATGAACAACACCAGGTCTTAACTCATCACCTATATTTGATAAAGAATCCTTATCATAATGCATCAATGCATTAACAATTGTCTTATCATAATTTCCAGCTCCTGGATGCATGATTATTCCGGCAGGTTTATTAATTACTAATAGATCATCATCTTCGTATATTATTTCTAATTTAAATTCGTAAGGTTTAAGGGATGCTATTTTAGGCTCTGGAATCTTAAGATTTATAGTATCGCCAATTGAGACTTTTTTTGACGGACTTTTAATTATTTCATTATTTAATGTTAACTTTTCTTTTAAAATTAAATTTTTAATCCTAGTTCTACTAATTAATTCCTCTCTTTTGTTAATTAAAACATCAACCCTTAAATTCTTCTCATCCTCTTTGACTATAAAATTAATGTTTTTTTCCATAAAATATAATATTAATACTATATGCGCTTGTAGCTCAACTGGATAGAGCGCCTGACTTCGGATCAGGAGGTTCTGGGTTCGACTCCTAGCAGGCGCACCAATTTATTCTCCCATGTTTATCAAAGTTCCTTTTTCTCTTGCTTTATCGAAAGAGTAATAAAATACGGATATTGATAAAATTAAATAAAACCCATTAAGATAGACTGCATTTATTATATTTTCATAATTGACTGTTCCATTAACTAAAATATTTCTAGTCTCCTCAAAAATATACACTAATGGCAATGCGAAAGCGATTGATTGGAATATTTTTGGTAATATTTCAACTGGGTAGTATATACAGCCAAAAGGTGCTAACAAAAACATTGTTGACCATGCAATATTTTCAAAAGATGGACCAAATCTTAGCAGTCCTGCTGACACAAGTAGACCAAGCGTAATTCCAAATAAATATAAACTTAAGAAAAGAAAAGCCAAAGGAAGACCAAGTTTTAACAATGAAATCCCAAACAATGGAGAAGTTAACAATATTGCTGGTATTAAACCAATTAAAGCTCTAATTAAAGCTGTTAAAACTAAAGAGATAATTATCTCACTAATTTTCATAGGAGCAATAAACAGATTTGTAAAATTTCTACTCCAAATTTCCTCCAAAAATAACATATTAAAACCAATACTAGTTCTGAATAAAAAATCATAAAGAATTGCGCATGAAAGAATAACTCCTACTGCACCACTATAATAAGTACTGTGTGCTGCAAAAAAATTAGAAATAAATCCCCAAAGAGTAATTTGAATTGAAGGCCAATAAATTAAATCTAATATTCTTGGAAAAGATCTGGTTATTAAATAAAAGTGTCTTAAAAAAAGACCGTAAATTCTAATTAAATTCATTTTTATTTTCTCACAATTTCTAGAAATACTTCTTCTAAATTTTTTCTTCCATATTTTAAAATTAACTCTTCAGGAGTTCCTCTATCTACAATTAAACCATCTTTCATCATTAGAACCGAACTGCATAATCTTTTCACTTCTTCCATATTATGTGAGGCAAGTAAAACTGATATTTTTTTTTCCTTCTTATAATCTTCCAAAAAAGATCTCACAAAATCTCCTGTTTCAGGGTCTAATGAAGCAGTAGGTTCATCTAACAAAAGTACTGTCGGGTCATTTATTAAAGCTTTAGCAAGGCTTACCCTATTTTTTTGTCCAGAAGATAGTTCTCCAGTAATTTTGTTTAAAAGATCTGTTAACCTAAGTTTATTCGCAAGGTGATCTATTCGATCATTTAAATTTTGAATGTTATATAACTTTCCATAGACAATTAAATTTTGTTTAACCTTTAGTTTTTTGGGTAATTCAATGTAAGGTGAAATAAAATTCATTTTATGGAGAAGCGAAATTTTATTTTTTTCAATATTCTCTCCGTTGATTAAAACCTTACCACTACTTGGTTTTAACAATCCTAAAATCATTCCAATAGTTGTAGTTTTTCCACACCCATTAGGTCCCAATAAACCAACTATTTCATTTTCATTAATTTTAAAATTTATATTAGTTACTGCTTCTTTATCGTTATATTTTTTTGATAGATTAATTACTTCAATAGAATTTGTCATTAATATTTAGAGGCCCTCTTTAATCTATCGTTAATTGTTTTACCAAGACCTTTGTTTGGTATCGTTTCGACTGCAATCTTTTTAAAACCATCGTTTTTAATTTTTCTTAAAGTTGAATATAAATTCTTTGCAGCCTCCTCTATATTTTTCACTTTGGATAAATAATAATAATTTTTTAATTTTGATTTTCTTTCTTTTATTAATAAATAAGCTTCATCTTTTTTTGGTTTTTTAACATTGACTCTTAAAGGTATTCCAGGTGAGTAGTGCAGCGGAAATAAACCAGGTGATAATTTTTTTTTTGAATTTATGTTAATTAATAATTTTTTTTTTAAAACATTTTCAATTTTTTTAGTATCTAGGCCCCCATATCTTAAAAGTGATGGTTTTTCTAAAAGATTTAATATTGTGGATTCAACTCCAATTTTACTTTTTCCACCATTTAAAATATATTTAATTTTTGAACCAAATTCTTCTTTTACATCGGATGGTTTAACTGAGCTTAATCTTGATGATATATTTGCACTAGGCGCAGCTACTGGATAATCTAAATTTTTTAATAAATTTCTAAACAATTTATGATTAGGAAAACGAACAGCAATACTTTTTTTTTTATTGGTGACAAATTTTGATATTTTTGAGTTATTTTTTAATTTCAAAACATAAGTTATTGGGCCTGGAGAAAATTTTTTGTAAAGTTTGACTAAATTATCATTGATATCACAGTCCTCCTTAAGTCTTTCGATATCATAATAATGGACAATAAGTGGATTGTTTAACGGTCTTTTTTTAAGACTAAATATTTTCTTAACAGCACTATTCGAGTATGCGTTTGCGGCCAGCCCATAAACAGTTTCTGTTGGTACTGCAACACAATGGTCATTATCTAAATATTTTTTTGCTTTTTTGATATTTGATTGAATAAATTTCATGTATTAATAATTATTATTATATGAAAGATAAAATATTACCACTTGATTATGATCAGTACTCAGTTGAGGAGCTTACAGAAAAAGCAAATAAGATTATAGAGTCTCTAGAGAAGGAAGACGATTTAAACAATTCAGTTGACAGTTATCAAGAACTTTTAAAATTAAATAATATTATTGAAAAGAAATTTCATAAAAATTTTAAATCTATTGGAGAAGAGACAAATAAAAAGATTAATGAGATAACTAAAAAAAATGAAAAAACAGCTTAATAAAATAGCCAAAGATACAAATATATTTCTTAAAAAATATATTAATTCACAGAAATATTCTCAGTTAATGTCACCCATGAAGTATGGTTTATTTCCAGGCGGAAAAAAAATAAGATCTAAAATTTTAATTGACTTAGGGTCATTATTTTCAATTGATTATAAAACATTGATAATAGTTGGGTCAGCTGTTGAATGTATTCATGCTTATTCACTTATTCATGACGATCTACCCTGCATGGATGATGATGACATGAGAAGGGGGAAGCCTTCAACTCATATTAAATTTGGTGAGTCTACAGCAGTTCTAGCGGGAAATTCATTATTAACTTTAGCTTTTGAAATCTTATCAAGTCCTAAATTGAAATTAAATGAAAAGATAAAAATAAACTTAATCAAAAAATTATCAGAATGTTCAGGTCATTTGGGAATAGCAGGTGGTCAATATTTAGATTTGAGCTATGAGAAAAAGAAAATATCAAGGAATAAAATTTTAGAAATGGAAATAAAGAAAACAGGAATGTTGTTTAGTTTTTGTTGTGCGGCTCCAGCAATAATTAAGAATAAAACTATCCAAGAAATTAAATTTTTGGAAAATATTGGATCAAAAATTGGTCTTTTATTCCAAATAGCTGACGATTTAATTGATTTGAAAAGCAAACCTAAGGAAGCTGGAAAAAAAACAGGAAAAGATCAAAAAAAAGGTAAGGCAACACTTATAAATTTAATAGGCTATGATGACTCAGTTAAGTATTGTGATAAGATAATAAAAGATATTAATAAGAATTTAAGAAAATACGGTTCAAAATCTGAAAAAATAAATAAAACATTGGGCTATATATTGAATAGAAAAAAATGAAAAAAAATTATCAATTTTTAAATGATATCAACTTTCCATCTGATTTAAGAAAAGTTTCTGAAGATAGTTTACAAAAAGTAGCAGATGAGGTGAGGGAGGAAATGATAAGTGCTGTTTCAGAAACAGGCGGTCACCTTGGTGCTGGTTTGGGAGTGGTTGAATTGACAGTTGCACTTCATTATGTTTTTGACACACCAAATGATAAATTAATATGGGATGTTGGTCATCAATCTTACCCTCATAAAATTTTAACTGGAAGAAAAGATAAGATTAGAACATTACGACAGGGTGATGGTTTATCAGGTTTTACAAAAAGATCTGAAAGTGAGTATGACCCATTTGGAGCAGCCCATAGTTCAACATCTATTTCATCAGCATTAGGAATTGCTGAGGCAAATAAATTAGAAAATAAGTCTTCTAATGTAATAGCCGTCATAGGCGATGGAGCAATTAGTGCGGGTATGGCTTACGAAGCCATGAATAATGCTGGAGTATCTAAGACAAAAATGATTGTTATTTTAAATGATAACGACATGTCAATTGCAAAACCAGTTGGAGCAATGAGAACTTACTTGGCAAAATTATTTACGGGTAAAATATATTTTAGTCTAAGGGAAACTTTAAAATTAATTACATCTGCATTTTCAAAAAGATTTAGTGCCAAAGCAGGAAAAGCAGAGGATTTTTTTCGTTCAGCAGTTACTGGAGGTACATTGTTTAGTTCACTTGGTTTTTATTATGCAGGTCCTATAGATGGTCATGATTTGTCAAGCCTAGTTCCAATTTTAAAAAATGCAAAAGAATCAAGACATGAGGGTCCAATAATGATTCATATAAAAACTCAAAAAGGAAAAGGTTATTCTTATGCAGAAAAAGCAAATGATCATTATCATGGAGTGTCAAAATTTAATGTTGAGACTGGCGAACAAGTAAAGAGTAAATCAAATCTTCCAGCTTATACAAAAGTATTTGCAAACACGTTAGTTAAACATGCCAAAAAAGATAGCAAAATAGTAGGAATAACAGCAGCGATGCCAGGAGGGACTGGCATGGATATTTTTGGCAAGGAGTTTCCAAATAGAATGTTTGATGTAGGAATTGCAGAACAACATGCCGTGACTTTTGCAGCCGGTCTAGCAACCGAAGGATATAAACCATATGCTGCAATTTATTCTACATTTTTACAGAGAGCATATGATCAAGTTGTCCACGATGTTGCCATCCAAAGTTTGCCAGTAAGATTTGCGATAGATAGAGCAGGATTAGTTGGTGCTGATGGATCAACACATGCTGGTTCATTTGATATAACTTACCTATCAACTTTGCCTAACTTTGTAGTAATGGCACCAAGTGACGAAGCTGAACTAGTTAAAATGATAAATACTTCAATAGATATAAATGACAGACCTTCTGCAATCAGATATCCAAGAGGAACTGGAGTAGGTGTTGATCTCCCATCAATAGATGAAAAAATTGAAATTGGTAAAGGTAGAGTCGTTCAACAAGGGACACAAGTTTGTGTATTAAACCTCGGAACTCGACTTGAAGAGTGTAAGTTAGCTGTAGAAGAATTAAAAGCAAAAGGAGTTTCAACAACTTTGATAGATGCCAGATTTGCTAAGCCTTTAGACGAAGAACTTATACTAAAATCTGCCAAGGAACATGAGCTTATGATAACTGTTGAAGAAGGGTCAATAGGTGGTTTCGGTTCTCATGTCAAAAATTTATTTGCTGAAAGAGGAGTATTTGATAAAGGTTTAAAATTTAGATCAATGACTTTACCAGATGAATTTATTGAACAAGACGATCCAAAAAAAATGTACGATAAAGCTGGATTAAACAGTTCTCAAATTTCTAAGAAAATTGCTGATATTTTGTTTCAAAAGGAGACAATAAGAGTTGTGAAAAATTAATTTAAACTAACTACACTGGGCTTTATTCATTAAGTAGTGGTCAAGTAAAACACAGTTCATCATAGCTTCACCAATTGGTACAGCTCTAATTCCTACACAAGGATCGTGTCTACCTTTAACAGATATTGAAGTATTTTTTCCAAATTTATTTATAGTTTTTCTACTGGTTAAAATTGACGATGTTGGTTTGACAGCAAAAGATGCAACAATTTCTTGGCCTGTAGAAATTCCACCAAGAATTCCACCCGCTTTATTTGAATTGAATTTTAATTTATTTCCTTTTGAAGAAATTTCATCTGAATTTTGTTCTCCACTTAATTGTGCTGAGTTCATTCCTGCACCAATATTTACACCTTTAACTGCATTAATACTCATTAGACCTGAAGCTATATCAGTATCCAATTTTGAATAAATTGGAGCACCTAAACCAACTGGGATACCTCTCGCTCTTATTTCAATCACTGCTCCACATGAGGATCCTGATTTTCTTACACCAAGCAAGTATTTTTCCCACAATTTAATCATTGATTTATCAGGACAAAAAAATGGATTTTTTGAAATTACTTTATCATTCCATTGATTTGTATCACATCCAAGAATTCCTAGCTGAGTTACTGCACCAATTACATTAAATTTTTTACCTAATTTTTTTTGAAGTACTACTTTTGCTATTGCACCGGCCGCAACTCGTGCTGCAGTTTCTCTAGCAGAAGATCTGCCACCTCCTCTATAGTCTCTAATTCCATATTTTTTAAAATAAGTAAAATCTGCATGACCTGGTCTGAACTTATCTTTAATATTACTATAATCTTTGGATCTCATATCTTTATTGTAGATTATGAGAGAAATAGGTGTTCCTGTAGTTTTGCCCTCAAATACTCCTGACAATATTTGAACTTTATCATCCTCTTTTCGCTGAGTTGTAAATTTAGATTGTCCTGGTTTTCTTTTGTCCAATTCTATTTGAATATCTTGCTCTTTAAGATTTATGTTTGGAGGACAACCATCGACAATACAACCAATTGAAGGCCCATGTGACTCTCCCCAAGTTGTGAAACGAAATAGCTTTCCAAAAGTATTAAATGACATTATTTATATTATATAGATTATTTTGTTAAAATTATGAATCAAAAAAACTCTTTAGGTCTTAATAGTTGCTTTCTTGATATAGACGATCCAATTCAATTATTTCATGAATGGATGGAGGAAGCAAAGAAAACTGAGCCAAATGATCCAAACGCTGTTTCTTTGGCCACATCAAATAAAAACAATATTCCTTCAGTTAGAATGGTTTTACTTAAAGATTACAACAAAAATGGATTTGTATTTTATACAAATTTAAACAGTCAAAAGGGGAATGAATTAAAAGAAAATCCAAATGCCGCGATGTGTTTCCATTGGAAAAGTCTCCTAAGACAAATAAGAATTCAAGGAAAGGTGTCATTAGTTTCTGATCAGGTTGCAGATGAATATTATTCATCTAGAGCGTATGAAAGTCGAATAGGAGCATGGGCTTCTAAGCAAAGTGAAGAATTAAATTCGCGAGAACAATTGTTAAAATCTATACAAGATTACAAAAAAAAATATAGCAACAAATTAGATGTACCAAGACCAAGTCACTGGTCTGGATGGATTTTATATCCAGATAGTATTGAATTTTGGCTAGATGGTGAGAATAGAATCCACGAGAGGTTAAAATACAATAAAGATAACTCTGGGGAGTGGATAAAGTCTTTATTAAGTCCTTAAAAATTTCTTGATAAACTAAATGATGTTAATCTTTTTAGAATATTTTTTTCTTTAGAGTCTTTAAATACACTAAGAGAATTTGAAGCTAAGTTTATATAATGCTGAGCTTTTTGGTAGCATTCCTGAATTATTTTATACTTATTTATGAGAGCAAAAACATTATTTAGGTCGTCTTTTGTTCTTAAATCTTTGTTAAACATGCTTGATAGAATTTTTTTTTCATCAACTCCTAGTTTTTGAAAAAGTAAGATTATTGGTAAAGTAATTTTTCCTTCAAAAAAATCTTGTCCAATCTTTTTACCAAATAGTTTCAGTTCAGCGTTATAATCAAGTGTATCATCTGCTATTTGAAAAGTTAATCCCAAGTTTCTTCCATAAAATTCTAAAGCATCTTTTTCTTTATTTTCTACACCAGATAAAATTGCACCAACTTTAGTTGCTGCTGCAAATAACTCAGCCGTCTTAGCTGAGATTATTTTTAAATATGTCTCCTCTAGCATGTCAACTTCACCTTTGTGTTGAAATTGCAGAACTTCACCTTGAGCAATTTTAGATGAAGTGGAAGATAATAATTTTAGTACTTCTAAGTTTCCATCTTCTACCATCATCTCAAAACATCTACTCAATAAATAGTCACCAATTAAAACCGATGAATGATTATTCCAAACTTTATTTAAAGTTTCTTTTCCTCTTCTAACAGTACCTTCATCAATTACATCATCATGCATTAATGTTGCGCTGTGAATCAACTCAACACATGCAGCTAAATTTATATCTCTAGAGCCTTTTGAGTAACCACATAATTTTGCACTACCCAAAGTTAGTAAAGCTCTTAATCTTTTACCTCCTGTCTCGATGTGGTAATCTGTCATTTTTTGGACCAGCTGTACGTCACTTGATAATTTTGATTTTATTTTTTCTTCCGTTAAAACCAGTTTTTCTTCAACAGAGTCTTTAAGCTGAAAATATGAATCATTTATCTGGTTTTTAAGCTGTACAACAGTTCCCATAACAATTTTAAATTAGTATAATTTGTTTATATATATTACTTATCAATTGACGCACCAGTTTCTTCAATTATAAGTAGTCTTTATATTCAATAAATAATTCTATAAGACTTACCTATGTTCTCTTTTTTTAAAAAGAAAAAAATTGTTGCCCACTTAAAATTAAGTGGAGTTATTGGTAATGCCGGAAAATTTAAACAAGGTATTGATTTTGCAGGTCAAGAGGGACTAATTAAAAAGGCTTTTTCTCTGAAAAAAGCTGCATGTGTTGCTATATCAATTAATTCTCCAGGAGGATCGCCAGTTCAATCTCATTTAATCTATAGTTTTATTAGACAACAAGCAAAAAAACACAAAAAAAAAGTTATTGTATTCGCTGAAGATGTTGCAGCCTCTGGAGGCTATTTGATTTCTTGTGCTGGGGATGAAATTTATGCAAATTCAAGTTCAATAATTGGATCTATAGGGGTGATATATTCTTCTTTTGGATTTACTGAGTTGATAAAAAAAATTGGGGTTGAAAGAAGAGTTCATACTGCAGGTAAAAACAAAAGCACACTTGACCCATTTTTAGAGGAAAAAAACGAAGATATTGAAAGATTAAAAAATATTCAATTAGATCTTCATAAAGACTTTATTGATGTTGTTGAAAAAAGCAGAGGATCAAAATTAAATAAATCTGATGTCGAACTTTTTTCAGGTGAGTTTTGGTCAGGAAGTAAAGCAAAAAATTTAGGATTGGTTGATGGAATAGGTAATGCACATGAAGTATTAAAAGAGAAATTTGGTGAGGACGTAATTATTAAAAAATTTGAAAAATCAAAAGGATGGTTAAGTCAAAAACTTTCTTCATCTAGCAATCAAGTAGATCAAATAGCAAGTATTTTAGATGAAAGATCAATTTGGCAAAGATATGGTTTCTAAAGCAAAAAAAGAAAAAAAAAAAATTCAAACATTCCAAGAAACAATTTTAAATCTTCAGAAATTTTGGAGTAAAAAAGGATGCATTATTCTTCAGCCTTACGATATGGAGGTTGGTGCAGGAACCTTTCATCCTGCTACTACTCTAAGATCACTTGGAAATAAACCATGGAAAGCAGCTTACGTACAACCATCAAGAAGACCTACAGATGGAAGATATGGAGACAATCCAAACAGGTTACAACACTATTATCAATTTCAAGTTTTAATTAAACCTTCCCCTGAAAATATAAAAAAACTTTACCTAAATAGTTTATCTACTATAGGAATAGATCATAATGATCATGATATAAGGTTTGTTGAAGATGATTGGGAAAGTCCAACACTAGGTGCTGCAGGGTTGGGATGGGAAGTATGGTGTGATGGAATGGAAATTACTCAATTCACTTATTTTCAACAAATGGCTGGATTTGATTGCAAACCTGTATCAGTTGAAATTACTTATGGCTTAGAAAGAATCTGTATGTTCACTCAAAAAGAGAAAAATGTTTATGATTTATTATGGAATGATGA
>CACMRS010000015.1 GCA_902616165.1 uncultured Pelagibacteraceae bacterium | reverse complement strand
AAATTAAATTTAATTCTACTTTCAATTTAGGAAATCTTTTTTTTATTTGTTTTTTAATTTTTGAGAACGACTCTCTATGAATTTTTTTTTCATTCGCTGGGCTAAATTCCTTTTTTCCATTTGCAATTTTGGCAGCACCACAATCTGTATGATTAATGACAATTAATTTTTCTATTTTATGCAATTGAATAGAGGTTGCTAAATTGTCATAAAATGTTTTATGCCATTTTTTGAATTTATTATGCGTAATCCCAACCGCTGCACCTGCAATTGTAAAAGCACTGTATTTTCCTGTTAATTTTTTTTTCTTTAAATGATTGTGAACTAAATGTTGAAATCTTGGATCCATACAAGACAACACCATTGCTTTAAATTTTGATTCCTTCAATTTAATTCCACTTTAAACATAGCCTCATTTCTTCTATTCATTGGAAGAGTAAACGGGCTATCATAGGTTGCTCTAATTGGTGGGCTTATAATTGATATATTATTTTTTTGTAACTCTTTTTCTAAAATTTCTTTATGCTTAAGAAAGTTTCCATCTGATGCTCGTCCAGAATATCTCAGCACCGCGTAGTATCCTCCTTTGATATTAACTACTTTAACATCTTCCCTGCTGGGATTTGGTGCATTTTCTGAATTAAATTTAGAGGGCAAGTAAAATTGCATAGTCATATTTCCATTTTTTTCAACTTGAGTAACTGGGGTAGTCATTTTAATTTTCTCTTGGGTATCGTTTCTACCTGAAATATAATTAAATAACTTTCTAAAATTATTGTCTATTCCAGATGTCATAGTTTCAACCGCCAAACGATCAGAATATTTTCTAATCTCATAAACTTTATTTTTAGAGACAACTTCATAATTTGCTTCTTCGTAAGCCATAACTGTAGAATAAAGTAAAATAAATAAAGTACAAAATACTATAAAATAAAGTTTAATAATTTTCATTGTTACATAACTTTATATTCAAAATTTTGTGTAGTTTCATTAATTTGAATTAATTTAGCGCCATTTCTCTCATGAAAATTTGTTGCCATTTCTGTTAGAGGTGAAAGGGTTACTAATCTATTTAAATGATTAGATTTTTTAATTTTTTTGAATACTTCTTTTACTATTAATTTTCCTCCACCCTTTTTTTTAGACCATACAGTGTAAGCAATTGCTATTTGACCACCCGCTTGATCTCTCATAGCAGTTTGTAGAAATGCGTCAGTACTAAGTTTTTCTAACTCTTCAACACTTTTTGGAATTTCATTTGTATAAGCAAAACACATTACGGCATGAATTTCTCCTTGATATTCAACACCAAAAATTTTTCTTCCATATCCTGTTCTAAACTTATTATCTAATTCTGGTCTTACAGGATCCTCTTCTGGATTACATTCTTTAAGCTCAACAAGTTTTGCACCTTTAACCCACCCAAAAAAATTATCAATATTTTTACTTAAAACCTGTCTATTTTTTCTCAATCTAGCTTTAATTCTTGGATTAAATTTTTTTTTCATATTAATAATAATTATTATCTAACATCTATTTTAAATTTTTAATGTGTTATAAAATCATACCAGATAATCATACCAGATAATCATACAAAAGTTTTGTACTAGTAACAAAAATTAAAGCGTATAAAATATTATAAAATAATTTCTCCTCTATAATTTTAAGTAATTGATATCCAATTAATATTCCAAGTAATGCAACTGGAAACAATATTGCTGACTGTTTAAAAGACGCAAAATTTGTCATAGATAAACTAATATACAACGGAAGTTTAATTAAATTTACAAAAGTAAAAAAAAATATTCTTGTGCCTACATAAATTTCTTTTTTCATTCTAAGTGGAAGTAAGTATAAACTGGTTGGTGTCCCTCCCGCATGTACACAAAAACTTGTAAATCCTGCTACAACCGAGCATGCACCACCTTTAAAAAAGTTTTTTTCTGATTTTTTTTCTTTGTTTTTTTTAAAAAAAAAGTAATGACCAGCAAATAAGAAACCCATAACTCCAATAATAAATTTTAGCAATTCCTCTGAAAAATATGAAAAAGTTAAAGATCCAATAATTATACCGATACCTGCAAATGGAACCATTAATTTTAAAGTTCCTAAGTCAAATTCTTTTCTATATTTATAAACAGCAATAAAATCTGAAAATATTAAAATTGGTAAAATAATTCCTAAAGCTTGATTTAGCGGCATCACTATTGTCATTAACGGAACAGAAATTAAAGTCATGGATCCACCTAGGCCAGATTTTGCAATTCCGTATAAAATTATGGCTGGAACAACTGTAAAAAAAAATAATAAGTTTATTTCCATTTATTTAATGAGTTTAATAATTTCGATCCTAAAGGGCTAATTGGTTCCTGAAGTATTATTTCTTTTCCAGTTTTTTGTTTTACTAATAGTAATAATTTAGTTGCTAATCCTTGTTTTCTAAAAATTGGATTAACAAAAATATACTCTACCTCACCTTTCTCATTAAATCTAACAAAGCCTATTGTTGTATTTTCATTTTTAAAAGTAAAAACACCCTCAGTTTCCTCAATTTCAAAATTAGAAACCTCCAAAGTAATCATAAATCTCAGTAATTTAGGAGCAAAAGAATAATCGCTATTGCAGCAATAATGGAGCTAATGACAATATAATTGAGTTTAATATTTAATTTTTTTTCTACAAATTCAGTAATTTTCTCCCAGAACAAAACAATCAAAAAAATAATAATTGCTGGAAGAATATATTTAATCATTATTTATGCTTTTATATTATAACCTTTTTTAAGAAGTGTTGTTACAATCACTATACAAATAATCAAAAAACTTAACATTAAACCAACACTTATCCATATATTAAAATCTGATACTCCATAAAATGAAAATCTTAATCCATTTATCAGATATACTACTGGATTAAAATATGTAACTATTTGCCAAAACTCTGGAAGCATATCTAAAGAATATAAGCTTCCACCTAAAAAAACCATTGGAGTTATAACAAGAGTTGGTATGATTGACATTTGTTCGAAATTAGAACTCATCAATCCAATTAAAAAACCGAATAATGCAAAAGTAAATGAAACTAATACTAAAAGAAAAATCATTAATATTGGGAATTGCACTTCAACTTCTACAAAAAAAGTTGAAGTAATAAATATCATACAACCAACAATTAAAGTTTTGGTTGCTCCTGCACCAACAAATGCAAGAACTATTTCTAGAGTTGAAATTGGTGCAGCTAAGATTTCATAAATTGTTCCATTAAATTTAGGAAAAAAAATACCAAAAGATGTGTTACTTATTGATTGGGTTAATAATGTAAGCATCAACAAACCAGGTACGATGTATGATCCATAACTAATGCCATCAATATTTTCAACATACCCTCCTATTACTGAACCAAAAACAATAAAATATAAAGAAGTAGATAAAACTGGCGATAATAAAGATTGCATCAATGTTCGTCTAAATCTATCCATCTCATGAAGATAAATTGCTATAAATGCGTAATAATTAAATTTCATTGTTTTCCTTTACTAAACTTACAAAAATTTTTTCTAGTGTACTCTGTTCTGTTTTTAGATCCTTTAGTTTAAATCCTGCATCTTTTAAATCTTGAAGTAAATTTGTAATACCTGTTTGTTTTGCTTGAACGTTATAAGTATAATCAATTGACATTTTATCTTTTCCAATCTCAAGATTGTATTTTACTAAACTATTTGGTATTTCTTTGACTTCTTCCTGTAAGTCTACTGTAAGTTTCTTATAACCCATTTTCTTTAATAATTCTTTTGTTTCATCAACAACTATTATTTCTCCTTGATTGATAACTCCTACTCTATCCGCAATAGCCTCTGCTTCTTCTATGTAGTGTGTGGTTAAAATTATTGTAACGCCAGTTTTTCTTAGATTCTCAACAACTTTCCACATGTCTTGTCTTAACTCAACATCTACTCCAGCAGTTGGTTCATCTAAAAACAAAATAGTTGGTTCATGAGATAATGCTTTAGCAATCAATACTCTTCTTTTCATTCCACCGGACAATTGTCTGAGTCTTAAGTCTTTTTTATCCCATAAACTTAAATCTTTTAAAACTTTCTCAATATGTTTTGCGTCAGGTTTCTTTCCATACAAACCTCTAGAATAGGAAACGTTATTAAATACCGTTTCAAATTGTTCCAGAGTTAACTCTTGTGGAACTAAACCAATTTTTGACCTTGTTTCTCTGTAATCATCAACTATATCTAATTCGTCTACTGTAACCTTTCCGGAAGATGGTCTTACTATCCCACAAATAATACTTATTAGAGTTGTTTTCCCTGCGCCATTTGGTCCAAGCATTGCAAAAATTTCACCTTTTTTAATATTAAGATTTATGTTTTTTAATGCTTCAAAACCATTGTCATATACTTTTGACAGATTATTTATGCTTATTTGATCGTTTGACATGTAGATAAGCATATATAGAGACAATTTATGGTATTACAATAAATTTTAATTTTCCTAAATTTGTAACAATGAAAAAATTTTTAATATTTGTCTGTTTTGTATTGGCATTAAAAACAAATGCAATTGGTAAGGAAACCACTTACAGTAAAGAGTTATTTGATAAAGCTTTATCGGAAGGAAAAGTTGTAGTTTTAAGTTCTTGGATTAAATATTGTACTTCTTGTGCGAGCCAAATGAAAGTTCTTGAAAAAGCAAAAAATGATTTTGATAATATGGAATACTTTGCTTTTGACGTAACAAATAAAGAAATTGCTAAATTTTTTAACGTTCAATATCAAACAACACTTTTAATTTTTAAAGATAATAAAGAAGTTTACAGAAGCATTGGTGAGACCACCAAAGAACTTATTTATGATGCTTTAAAATCATCTATCTGAATTTAATTTTTAAAATTATTGCAGGCAAGAAAGTTGCAATTAAAAAAGATAAAAATAATAATGATTGAACTATAAAGGGTGAAAAGAGGTCTTTAGACAAAAATACTCCTACTAATAAACTTTTAGAAAAATCTGGAAATGGAAACATTAAAAATCCAGCAACTAGACCAATTATAATTGAAATATAAGCAGTTTTTTCATCCACTTTATTATAGAAACTATAAAAAACAGTCACTACAAACGCACAACAAAATAAATCTGCAAGTAGGAATAAATATAAAATATCAAATCCTTTTGAAGCAACTCCAAAAGAAATTACAGACAAGATTAAAATAAAATATTTAGATATTTTTAAGTAATCACTTTTTTTATCTAAGTTAAAAGTTGCTTTGCCATCAACTACAAACAAGCTTGAAATAGCATTAACTAAAGTATCAACAGTAGATATTGTTAATGCAAGACCAAGGATAATGATCAATAAAGATAAAATTTCTGTTTGATCTTTTAATAATAAACTAAAAAATCCTAAATCAGCTCTAACAGATGGATCCATTGAAAATGAAACCATTCCAATAAATCCCATTAAAAAAACTATTGGAACAATAATAAAGAAAGAAATTATCAAACCAGTTTTTAATATTTGGTAATTTTTTGCTGCATATACTCTTTGCCAATTTCCCTGATGAAATAAATTAGTTGCTGCAACTGCTATAAAGAAAGTTAGTCCAGCAGTATATCCTGGAATATAATTTGAACTTATTAGTTGAGGATTTTTCTCATTAATTAATGAAAAAGAAAAATTATCTCCTGAAGATGAGCTAATAATTAAAATCAAAATAAATAATAAAATACCAATTACAATCATTTGAATATTATCAGTAAAAATTGATGCTCTTAATCCCCCATAAAGAGTGTAACTTAAGGTAGCTACCAAGACTATTAATGCTGTAATCCACAATTCTGTTCCAGATATGTAATTAATTAATACAGCAACTGCTGTTACTTCTGCACAAAGAAAAATGAACATATAAAAGATTGTCATTAACAAAATTAACTTAAATAGACTTTTGCCAAATTTCTTTCTCATAAACTCAACTAAAGAAGATCCTTTTGGAAAATCATTTCTAATTTTTTTTCCAAAATAAATTAAGAAAATCATTGGAAAAGCTGTACCTAATGAATAACCAATAACAGCACCTACCCCGCCCCACGTTGCGGCAGCAACTGGTCCAAATAAAATCCAAGCTCCTAAAGCTGATGCTACAAGACTTGTGGTTAGTGAAAATAAACCAATGTTTCTACTTGCAGTTAAATAATTATTAATTCCTGGAAATTTTTTAGAATGAAGAATTCCTAAAAAAGCAAATATTAAACTAATTGCGATTACTAATACTAATGATGTTGATTGAGTTAAAAAATATGTTTTATCCATTTTATCCCTTTCTGAATTACCGGACAGGTTCTTAGGGTATGATCTCAGTCTGTTAAGACACCCCTTCTTATAGTCTTTATATTATATTAATCGATATAGCTAGTGATTTAAAATTTATTTCTTAAATTATTTTTGACTCTTATGATTCATTATTTCAATCATGCATTGAGTTGCGTACTCTCTCCATTCAGATGATGTTTTGTTTTTCAGACTATTCAGATGATTTCTATTACTTTGAATGTCATCTTTATGCTTAATATAATCAGCTCCATTTAGGTTTTTCTCCATTTCAGATAAATTAGTTTCCATTGCCTTTATCCATTCGTTTCCAAGCTCTACACATTTTTGATCATCTTTTTCATCACAAATTTGTTTAAAAAAATTAAAGATAACATCGTCAGTATTAACTGAAGTATTCATTAATTATTGTTTGCAGGTACCAATAGATTCTGGACCACAAGTTTGACCATTGGTCCACGTTGCTCCAGTCAAATTAGCTCCATCAAAATTAGCATTCA
The DNA here is from genome assembly GCA_902616165.1 of uncultured Pelagibacteraceae bacterium. GTDB lineage: Bacteria > Pseudomonadota > Alphaproteobacteria > Pelagibacterales > Pelagibacteraceae > Pelagibacter. Next base: position 10,779 of record CACMRS010000015.1, on the reverse strand, counting down.
TAATATTAGATGATGTAAAATTAGCTTCCATTAAGTTAGAATTTTGAAAATTGGCTTCAATCAATGTTGCACCCATAAAATCAACTCTAGTCAAGTTAGCTCCAGTAAAGTTAGTTTTTTCAAAATTTGCACCGATGGAAACTGACTCATAAAGGTTGGCTCTTACAAATGTAGACTCTGGGAAAGTTCCAAATGATAAATTTGATGTCATCATAATACTTTTATCAAAATTTACTTGAATAAAACTTGCAAAAGAAAGATTTGAATTTGGAAGATAGCTGCCTTGTAAATCTTGAGAGTCTGAAAATCTACAATTAGAATAATCTACACCTTCTGTTAAAGGATCATCACATGCAGCATTTGAATTTGTGAAAAATAATAAACTAAATAAAGCAAGTAAGATAATTTTTTTCATATAAAAATTTAACAAATAAAATATGTCAAAACAATGAATGATTTAAATTTAAATAAAAATTTTATATTCTTACTTTTTTACCAGTTTTTGCACTTTTAGTTATTGCTGCAAAAATTTTGAGAGAAATTAAACCATCATTACCATTCACTTTTGGTTTAGCTTTTTTAGTCACTACATCAACAAAATGGTCAATTTGGTTTACTAATGTATTGTCATCTTTTTTATTTTTATCTTCATTAACAAAAATCTTTTTCCACCAGCTTCGTTCTTTTTTATAGAACCAATATTTAAGATTAGGAAACTGTAAAGAACCTTTGGTACCTCCAATCATATATGCAGATTGGTTTGTAATTGGATATGCAGGGTTTTCTGCAGCAGTTAATTCATAACTCCATGGTGCAACAATTGTATCTGACAAATTTAGTGTACAAAGTGCTCCAGAATTAAAGATCAAGCTTATTGTAGCTGTATCTTCTACTTTAAATTTTCTGTTTATATTTGTTGTAAATGCTTGAACATATTTTATTGAACCCAATAAATAACAAATCATATCAATGTCATGGACTAAATTGATACCTAAAGGCCCACCACCTTTGCTAACTCTCCATTTTTCTTTGTAATATGCATTGTGCTTATACAACCAACACAAAACGTTTGCAGAAACAATTTTACCTAATTTACCTTTGTTAATAAAGTCTTTTACTCTAGAGACTATTGAATTGTGTCTACGATGATACCCAATTAGCAATGGAGTTTTATTCTTATAAGCGCTACTTATAATTTTTTTTGCAGATTGAATGTTATCTGAAATAGGTTTTTCTAACAAGACAGGTATTTTATTTTTTAAAAAACTTACAGTATGTTTTTCATGCAATTGATTAGGGGTAGCAACTATTACAGCATCAATTTTTTTTGAGTTTAAAAGTTCTGATACTTTTGAATACAATGGAATTTTATATTTGTTTGATAAATTTTTAGCGTTATTACCAATATCTACTATTGAATGAAGATTTGCTTTCTTTGATTTTTGAATAGCTTTAATGTGTTGTAAGCCCATTAAACCTGTTCCAACTATAGAAATATTAATTTTTTTACTCATAAATTAATTAATTTTAATTTTTGTAAAGCATGTATACCTTTTATTAGGTTTAATTAAAGTACTTGGAAAATTTTTTTTATTAGGTGCATCAGGAAAATATTGTGTTTCTAAACAAATACCTTCATAGGGAAATAATTTTTTTTTGTAATTTAGATTTTGTGCTGAATAAATTTGGACACCAGGTAAATTTGAAAAAAAATCAACTCGAACATTAGTATTATTATTTTTTAAAGTTCCAACTAAATTTCTATCATTTTTCTTTACAACAAAAGTTGTGTCAAAACCTTTAAATTTAATATTAAGCTTTTTATTTTTAAAATAATCTAATTTTTTTCCAATGTTTTCAAAATTTGAAAAATCATAAATAGATTTTTTTACATTTTTAATTCTACCAGTTGGGATTAAATTTTTATTTATTTGAAGATATTTAGTTGAGTTTAATTTTAGCTCATGATTATAAATCATCTTTTTTTTATTTTTTTCTAAATTCCAATAACTATGATTAGTTAAATTAACATGAGTGCTTTTATTAGATTTGTATTCATATTTTATTATCAGAAATTTATTTTTTATTTGATAAGTACAATTGACAATTAGATTTCCTGGAAAGCCTTGATCGTTATCTTTTGAATGAATTTGATATACTATTTTATTTTTTGTTTGATTTGATTTTTTCCATGGGAGATTTGAGAAACCAACTTTACCACCATGAAGTGTATTTTTTCCCTCATTTGAATTTAAAATAAATTTTTTATTCCCAATCTTAAATTTTGAATTACAAATTCTACCTGCATATCTTCCACAAGTCGATCCGACATTTGGGTGTTTATACCGATAGTTTTCTTTTGATCCTAAATTTAAAATTAAATTAATTTTCTTTTTCTTGTGATAAACTTCAAAAAGACTGGCACCGTAATTAAGAGTTTGAACTCTTAAAAATTTATTTTGAATTGTAGAGCTTTCAACTTTCACCTAGATCAAGTTATGCCACCATCAACAATAAAGCTTTGTTTTGTACATCCGGATGATTGATCTGATGCTAAAAACATTACTAACTGAGCTACATCGTTTGGTTTTAACTGTCTTTTTAAAGCTTGGCTGTCCAAAATAAGCTTTTTATATTTTGGTGTTAACCAATGTTTAATTTGTCTTTCAGTTGCAATTGAACCAGGCACAACTGAATTTGTTCTAATATTATATTTTCCATACTCTTGAGCAAATGATCTTGTTAAACCTACTACCGCAGATTTTGCAGTTTCATAAACAACTTTATCACCTTCACCTAGCATCCACGAAACTGAACTCAAATTTACAATAGATCCTGCTTTAATTTTTTTCATTCCTTTTATGACTGCCTTAGCAGCAAAAAAATAATGTTTTAAATTTACATCCATTCTGTTTTGCCAGTATTTTTCATCAACCTGATCCGTAGAATGCCTATCATCGTTCGCTGCGTTGTTTATTAAAGCATGTATGGGTCCTTTTGTAGAAATTATTTTTTTAATAATTTTTTCTAATTTATTAATATCTAGTAAATTACACTCAATAAATGTCGGTAACCTAAATTTATTTTTTTTTATTTTGTTCAATAATTTTTTTGTTTCTTTTAAATCAATATCAACAAAATGAACTTCACTTCCTTGCTCACAAAAATGCTCAACGATTGATGCTCCAATTCCAGAACCTCCACCAGTTATAAATATTCTTTTATTTCTTAAATCTGAATATTTTACTTTCATATTATATTCTTTCCTCTGTTTGAGCGTCAAATAAAGAAGCTTGTGTTAAATCAAAGTATAATTTTGTTTCTTTCCCCAGATCTATTTTAATCGTAGATGGAAATTTAGCTAAAAGTTCTTGATTTGCATAATCAAATGTCATTATTTGCTCATGACCTATGTACTCACTAAGATCTGCTTTTAAATTAATTTCAAAATCACTTTCATTAAATTTTTTAAAGAAAATATGTTCTGGTCTAATACCAAAGAAAACTTCTTTATTATTTAAATTTGATTTATCTTTAAAATCATAATCTTTTATTGGAATTTCTAAATTTGATCCACTCACTTTAAATAATAAGTCTCCTGAATTTTCTTTTAAGACTCCCTTAATAAGATTCATTGATGGTGATCCAATAAAGTCTGCAACAAAAGTATTGCTTGGCTTATTATAAATCTTTTCAGGAGTATCATTTTGTTGAATTACTCCATGATTCATAATTGCAATATTAGTACCCAAACTCATTGCCTCTGTTTGATCATGAGTCACATAAACAACTGTTGTTTTTAACTGTTGATGAAGTTTTTTTATTTCTCTCCTCATTTCAACCCGTAGCTTTGCATCTAAGTTAGATAAAGGTTCGTCAAACAAAAATATTCTTGGCTCCCTTACGAGAGCTCTACCAATAGCAACACGTTGTCGTTGTCCTCCAGATAATTGGGAAGGTTTTCTTTCTAACAGTTGATCTACCTGTAGAAATTTTGAGACTTTTTCTAACTGTTCTTGTATTTTTTCCTTTGATGTTTTTGCCTGTTTAAGACCAAAAATCATATTCTCTTTAACATTCATAGATGGATACAGAGCGTAAGATTGAAAAACCATAGCAATATTACGGTCTTTTGGCTCTACTTTGCTAACATTATAATCATCTATAAAAACATCACCCTCATTAATAGTTTCTAATCCTGCAATAATATTTAATAAAGTTGATTTTCCACATCCAGATGGTCCTAAAAGAACTAGAAAATTTCCTTCATCTATTTCTAAATTAATTTTTTTTAAAACCTCAGTCTGTCCAAAGTTTTTTGATAGTTCTTCAATTTTCAACGTTTTCATTGTTATCCTTTCACTGCTCCTGAAGTTAATCCTCTAATAAAATATTTACCTGCCAATACATAAACTATAAGTGTTGGAATACCGGCTATAATAGCTGAAGCCATATCTACATTATATTCTTTCACACTTGTGCTTGATAAAACCATATTATTTAATGCAACTTGTATAGGTGCTGCTTCTCCAAATGAGAAGGTTGATCCAAATAAAAAATCATTCCATATTTGTGTGAACTGCCAAATTACGGTTACGACAATAATTGGTGCTGATATTGGAAGTAAAATTTTGAAAAATATTTTAAAAAACCCAGCTCCATCTATTCTTGCAGCTTTAACTAATTCTGTTGGAACAGAAATGTAATAATTTCTAAAAAATAATGTGGTAAAAGGTATTCCATAAACTGTATGCACTAATACTAACCCAACAACAGAATTTGATATTCCTAACACTCCAAGAGTTCTAGCCATTGGTAACAATATTGCTTGAAAGGGTATGAAACATCCAAATAATAAAAAAAGAAAAACCCACTGATCCCCTTTAAATCTCCATTTAGTTAAAACATAACCTGTCATCGCTCCGATAAATGTTGAAAAAAATACTGCTGGTACAACCATCTTGATTGAATTCCAAAAATATGGTCTTAAAAAAGTATCACCAGCTCCATATCCTCTACCACCCCAAGCTACAGCCCAAGATTCCAAATTTAATCCACTTGGCCAACTTAAAAGTGTTCCTTGACGGATCTCTTCCATTGTCTTTAAAGAAGTAACAACCATCACATAAAGTGGAAAAATAAAATAAGAAGCAAAAAGAATTAAAATAAAATATAAAAACCATCTCAAAAACATGTTTGTATATTTAGATTTTTGCTCTAATTGCTGATAAGAAGAGGATTTCAAACTATCTTGCATTTTCTCTCCTTAATTCTGAATATAAATATGGGATAATTACAGCAGCTACAGCCATAAACATCATCATCGCACTCGCTGCAGATAAACCAACCTGGCTTTTGTGAAATGCAGTTTGTGTCATATATAAAGCAGGCATAGTTGTTGATATACCTGGGCCACCTTGTGTTAGTGCTACGATAAGATCATAACTTTTTATAGATATATGAACTAAAATTACAAAACTTGTAAAAAATACAGGTCTCATCATTGGAAGTAAAATCTTCCAATACACTGTAAATAAACTTGCGCCATCTATTTTTGCTGCCTTAACAATTTCATCTTCAACCGACCTTAAGCCAGCTAAAAATAGTGCCATCACAAACCCTGCGGATTGCCAAACGCCTGCTATAACTATTGTATAAATGGCCATCTCCCTATCTACCAACCAATCAAAGGTGAAGTTCTCAAAACCCCAGTCTCTAAACATTTTTTGGATGCCTAAAGTTGGATTTAGTATCCATTTCCAAGCAGTTCCTGTCACGATAAAAGATAGTGCCATTGGATACAAATAAATTGTTCTTAGCAAACCCTCTGCTCTGATTTTTTGATCTAAAAAAATCGCAAGAATTATTCCTATAACAACACAGAAGATTAAAAATAGTGCTGTAAAAATAAGCAAATTATCCACTGCAATAAGCCATTTTCTTGATGCCCAAAGTTTTTCATATTGTCCAAATCCCCAAAGTTCATACTTTGGTAGAATTTTAGAATTGGTAAAAGATATATATAAAGTCCAAAGTACAAACCCATAAACAAACCAGCCAATCAAACCAACAGCTGGGGCCATTACAATTTTAGGTAAATTTTTTTCTAACCACTTGAACATTATAAATATTTTTTATTTTTAGATTTAAAAAAAAGGCCACTTGATCAAAAGTGGCCTTTTAATTTTGATGTATTACATATTAGCTAAAACTGAGTCAGCTAAAGCGTTAGCAGCATCTACAGATGACATATCAGAGTTAAAGTGCTCTGTGATGATATCTTGTAGGGCAGCTTTCATAGTATTTCCTTGAGCCATACCATGAGCAAAACTTGGAACTAATCCACCGCTTGCACCTGCAGTTTTGATATCTGCATTAGATGTTTTTGCACATTTGTCAAATTCATCCATTGATACGTCTAAACGAGCCGGTATAGAACCTTTGTATAGGTTGAAAACTTTTTGGAAGTTTTTACCCATCATAAGCTTAGCTAATAACTTTTGGCCAGCTTGTTTATCTGGATCGCTAGATTTGTAAAAGATAAAACTATCTACGTTATATAAGTATCCATTGTTTGAAGGAGTAGCGGCACAGTAGTAATCTACACCTGGAACTTTTCCAGCAGCTGTAAATTCACCTTTTGCCCAGTCACCCATAATTTGGAAACCAGCTTTTCCTTCAATAACCATACCAGTAGCAACGTTCCAGTCTCTTCCTGGGCTACCTTCATCAGTAAATCCTTGTAGTTTTCTCATTTGATCAAAAACTTTAACTGTTGTTTCACTTCTTAAACAGCTTTCTTTAAGATCTACATAACAATTTTTGTAATAGTTATTTCCTCCAATACCCATTGCAACTGCTTCAAATACTGTAGCATCTTGCCAAGCTTGACCACCATGTGCAAATGGAATTATGCCGGCAGCTTGTAATTTTTCAGCAGCAGCATTTAACTCATCCCAAGTAGATGGAACAGAAATACCGTTTGCATCAAATACAGCTTTATTTGCCCACATCCAGTCAATTCTGTGAATGTTTACTGGAGCAGCACAATAAGGTCCGCTATTATTTTCACACTTATGAATTGCTGCAATCATTGGGTCTAATAAATTATCCCAACCTTCTGCTTTAGCAACTTCATCAATGTTATATGGAGCTACAACACCCTCTTGGTCATACTCTTGAATTGTAGGTCCTTTAATTTGAGATGCAGATGGAGGATCTCCAGCAACGATTCTTGCTTTTAATGCAACGTTAGCAGCGTCTCCACCACCACCTGTTACAGGCATGTCCATCCATTCACCACCATTTGCAGCGAAATCATCTTTTAAAACTTTAAGTGCAGCAGCCTCACCACCAGACGTCCACCAGTGCAATACCTCAATCTTAGGTCCTGCAATTGATGAAGTAGATGTGAACGCTAATGTAATTAAAGCGATCATTAGTTTTTTCATATCTTCTCTTCCTCTTTTTATTTAGTTAACTATTTTTTAAAAACGAAACTATAAGTAGAATATTTCTCAATTGATAATTAAAAAAAAGCTATACAACTCAAAATTGATATTGATTTTTATCTTTAATTATCAATGTTTTTTTTAAATATGAAAAATACTTAAAAAGATAAATTCAATCAAAAGTTGAAGTTCTAATATGTCGCGCTTCTTCCTAGTCTTGCGGCACCTCTAACGCCACTAGCGTCTCCGTATCTAGGTTTTAAAAAAACACCCTCATATTCTCTTCCAATAACAAATTTTCTAACCAATGAATCTATTTCATGTAAGAAATCAATTTCGTTTGAAACCCCTCCTCCAAATATAAATGCATCAGGATCTAAAATATTTATAATGCTTGAAAGAGACATTGCTAAATTTACTTTAAAGTCATCTATAAATCTTTCAGCATCTAAATCATGCTTTCTATTTAATTCAAAAATTTCATTTGTTTTTAAATTTTTTCCATAAAGTTTCTTAAATCTTTTTGCTAAACTTAAACCAGATAAAAAACTTTCAATCTCTGCTTCCCTGGCATTGCTTGAGTCAAAATTTTCTTTCTTAGCTGCAAAATATGGAATTTGATTGTGTCCCCATTCCCCCGCTACTCCATTTGAGCCAGTAATAATTTTTTTATCTATTACTAAACCACCTCCAACTCCAGAACCTAATATAATCCCATAAACTATTTTATAATGTGTACCAGCTCCATCTATTGCTTCAGATAAAGCAAAACAATTTGCATCATTTTCACAAAATACCTCTTTTCCAAGAGCCTTACGTAGATCGCTTTGAAATGGTTTTTTTTCTAACCAAGTTATATTTGGAGCATTTTTTACTAATCCTGTTTGAGGAGAATGAACTCCTGGATGACAAACACCAATTGGAAGTTCTTGTTTAAAATCTTGTTCTAATTTTTTATGTATATCTCTTATCGCAGTTACAATTTGAGTATACTCCTTTGGACACGATATTCTTGATCTATGTTTTTCGTCCCCATTGTCTTCGAGCACAACACTCTCAATTTTAGTTGCTCCTACATCAATACCTACTTGCATAACTAATATGTAGCTCTTCCACCACTTAAATCAAAAACTGCGGCTGTAGAAAATGAATTTTCTTCACTAGCCAACCAAGTTACTAATGATGCTAATTCCTCAACCTTTGCAAATTTGTTTCTAGGAATTTTTGATAACATGTAATTTATATGTTCCTCTGTCATTTGATCAAAAATTCTTGTTTTAGCTGCTGCTGGTGTTACACAGTTTACAGCTATATTATTTTGTGCCAATTCTTTACCTAAAGATTTTGTTAAACCTATAACGCCTGCTTTAGAAGTACTATATGCACTCGCATTAGGATTGCCTTCTTTTCCAGCAATAGATGCAATATTAACTATTCTTCCATAATCATTTTTTAACATAAATGGAACAACTGCTTTACAGCAATAAAAAACTGAATTTAAATTTAAGTTCATTACTTTTTTCCATTCATCTAAAGGATATTCAGCGACAGTAGTATTCATACCTGCAATACCTGCGTTATTGACAAAAATATCTATTTTTCCATGTTTTTTTTCTACTTCTTCTAAATTTTTATATACTATTTCAAAATTAGTTACGTCTACTACCTGATGACTTAGGTTTTCTGATTTAACTTTATCAATCGCTTCTTTAGCAGCATTCTCATCAATGTCCCAAATTATAACTTTAGCTCCTGCTTCAATAAATCTTTCAGTTATTGCTAAACCAAACCCCTGGGCTCCACCAGTAACAACTGCAACTCGATTATTTAAATCGTACTTAATCATTATTTTTTTTTGATTTCCTCGATCTTATTAAAGGAAAAGCCAAAGCAATTAAAGACAAAATAAAGAATGTTAAAGCAATTGGTCTTGTGAAAAACATGAGCCAATTACCATCAAATATAACCAGAGATTGTCTCAGAGTTCCTTCAACTAACTCACCCAAAATTAATCCAATAATAACTGGTACTACTGAAAAGCCATATCTTCTCATAAAGAAACCTAGCACTCCAAAAAATAACATTATCCAAACATCTATTATAGATTGATTTAAAGAATAAGTTCCACATACTGAAACTGCGAATATCATTGGCCATAAGATTTTATTAGGTACTAAAGTTATTCTTGCAAATATTTTTGCTCCAAAAAATCCAAAAATAAAAAAAAGGATATTAGCTATTAGCATGGCGCCAAAAATTCCATACAAGAAATCTGGCTGCTCCCTAAACAAATCTGGTCCAGGCCTTACACCATGAATAATCAATCCTGTAAGTATAACTGCTGTTGTTGCACTACCAGGAATACCTAGCGCTAAAGTTGGAACCATTGCGCCGCCTGTTGCTGCATTATTTGCTGCTTCTGCTCCTGCTATTCCTTCTATTGATCCTTTTCCAAATTCTTCAGGATTTTTCGAAAATCTCTTAGCCTCAGAATAACCAATTAAAGAAGCAACTGTTCCACCTTCTGCAGGCAGTACTCCAATAAATGATCCTATCCCACTTGATCGTAATATTGTTTTCCATGTTTTTTTATAATCATCTTTGCTTGGTAATTTAATTGCTTTTAAAGCAATCCTATTAAATATTTGATTTATCAAAGTTGATTGAGTTAACATTTCACTCATTGCGAAAAGTCCAACCACTACTGGTATAAATCCTATTCCCTCAGTTAATTCATTGATCCCAAAAGTAAAACGATCAATTGATGTCATAAAATCTTTACCAACTGTAGAAATTAATATTCCAAATGCACCTGCGATTAAATTTTTAATTGGACTACCTTCGCCTATTGAAGCAAGCATCGTTAAACCAAATATTGCTAATGCAAAGTATTCTGGCTGACCAAACTCATAAGCAAGTTGTGCTAATATAGGAGCAAAGAAAACTAATATAACGACACTAAAAATACCTCCAACAGTACTTGAGACTGTTGCCATACCTAAAGCTCTTCCAGCTTCGCCTTTTTGTGCTAAAGGATAGCCATCTAAACAAGTAGCTGCAGCTGCTGGGGTCCCTGGTGTATTAATAAGTACAGCAGTTATTGCACCACCATAGGTTCCTGCACAATAAATAGAAGTTAATAAAACAATTGCAGATAATGGATCTAGAGTCATTGTGAAAGGTAAGATCAATGCTCCACCTGTTGTTGGTCCTAACCCTGGCAACACACCTAATATCAAACCAAATAAAGTTCCAAAAAATAAAACTAATAATAGTTTAGAACTGAAAAGTGGTGCAAGCATTAATAATAAATTATCCATTTAACTAT
>CACMRS010000014.1 GCA_902616165.1 uncultured Pelagibacteraceae bacterium | reverse complement strand
GAAAGAAAGACTTTCGTTTTGGGCTGGAAGAAAAGCTGCTTTCCCAGCTTGTGGAGCAATGGCCCCTGATTATTATTGTATGGATGGATCTATTCCAAGAGGTAAGCTTGCTGAAGCATTATTAGAAATTAAAAAATTATCAGAAAAATATGAATTACCGGTAGCAAATTGTTTTCACGCAGGTGATGGAAATTTACATCCACTTATTATGTTTGATGGAAATGATAAAGAACAACTTAGAAAAACTGAGGAATTTGGTTCCGAGATATTAAAAACATGTGTAAGACTTGGTGGAGTAATTACAGGTGAACATGGTGTTGGTATAGAAAAAAGAGAACTTATGTGTGAAATGTTTAATGATAACGATATACAACAACAACTGAGTATTAAAAAATCATTAGATGAAAAAAATTTATTAAATCCTGGAAAAGTTTATCCTATACTTAGAAAATGTGCAGAGGAAGGAAGGGTTCATGTCCACAAAAATAAAGATAAATTCCCAGATCTTCCAAGATTCTAATAACATCTATTATCCCAAAGATGAGGTAGAAGTTTCAGATTTAATTCGGGAATTATACAAAAAAGACACTCCAACAGAAATAATCGGTAACAATTCAAAAAGTTTTATTGGAAATAAAACTCAATCGGCTAACACCACATCTTTGTCTAAAATTTCTGGCATAATCGATTATAGACCTGAAGAATTGTATATTAAAGTTAAAGCCTGTACACCAATCAATGAAATCGAGAAGGTCTTAATTGAAAATAATCAAGAGCTGGCTTTTGAACCAATAGACTTCGGGTATATTAAAGATGGCAAATCAAATAAAGGAACAATAGCAGGATACTTATCCTGTAATTATGCAGGTTCACGAAGATTTAAAGTTGGTAGTGTACGAGATCATGTCCTAGGTTTTAAGGGAGTTAATGGAAAAGGAGATATAATTAAATCAGGAGGAACTGTCGTCAAAAATGTTACAGGCTACGATTTATCAAAACTTATAGCCGGTTCTTTTGGTACACTTGTTGCTTTAACTGAAATTACATTAAAAGTTTTACCTAAAAAAGATTCTTCAAAGACTATAGCAATTTATCTTAGTAATTTTAAACAGATTTATGATTTGTTTAATAAATTATCTAGTTCAAGTAGTGAAATTTCTGGTGCTGTCTTTATTCCAGAACAATTAAATGATAAAGATTTTTCAAGTAAAAGAAATACTATTTTTAAGTTTAATGATCTTAAATCAAATGTTTCGTTTGTAGCATTTAGAGTTGAGGGGGATAAAATTTCAATTGAAGAAAAAATTAATAACTTAAAAAAAGAACTTGAATTAAACAATTCAGATATTTCTACTCTAAATGTTTATCAATCAGAACCGTTTTGGAAAAAAATAAATAATTTAGAGCTGTTCGAAAAGACTGAACACAATTTAATACGAATGGTGATACCTCCAGCGAATGGTTCAAAATTATGCAAATATTTGGAAAATGACCATAATTATTTTATTGATTGGTGTGGGTCGTTATTCTGGATTGAAGTTAACAGTAAAAAAGAGGAAAAGATTAAAGATTTAAAAAAAATGGCAAAAGATTTTGGAGGTTATTTGACAGTGATTAAAACTTCATCCGAATATGATTATGGCGAATCTATTTTTACTGTTGATAAAGTACGTTTGATGATTTCTGAAAAAGTAAAACAAAGTTTTGATCCAAAAAGAATTTTAAACCCAGGAAAAATGTATAGAGGTGTTTAATGCAAACAAAATTTACTGAAGAACAGCTTAGAGATCCAGATAATTTTGCAAACGAAAAAGTTTTTAAAAAGTGTGTGCATTGTGGAATGTGTAATGCTACATGTCCTACTCATCAACTTTTGGGTGACGAGTTAGATGGACCTAGAGGACGAATCTATCTCATAAAAGATATGTTGGAGAATAATAGGAAGCCAACTGAAAAAGTTGTAAAGCATATCGATCGATGTCTCTCATGTTACAGTTGTATGACTACGTGCCCAGCTGGTGTAAATTATATGCACATAATTGACCACGGAAAAAAATATATTGAAAAAAATTATCAAAGATCAATCTTTGATAGGTTAATAAGATATTTTTTATCCATTACTCTTCCAAATACAAAAGTTTTTAGATTATCAAGTTTATTAGTAAAATTATCGAAGCCATTCAAATTCTTAATGCCTCCAAAAATAAGGGATATGATTGAGCTAATGCCTACAAAATTTCCTAAGAAAAGCTTACCAATTAAAGAAGTTTACAAATCCTCTACTAAAAAAAGAATTGCTAGAGTTGCTCTTTTAACAGGATGTGTACAAAAAGAAATATCTCCTCAAATTAATGAAGCAACAATAAGGCTATTGAACAGACACGGGGTAGAAGTAGTTGTTCCAAAAAAAATTCGTTGTTGTGGATCTTTAAATCATCATCTTGGAAAAGAGGAGGATGCACATCAAGATTTTAAAAATAATATAAAAACTTGGTATGAGGAGCATCAAAAAGGAAATTTAGATGCAATTTTATCAAACACATCAGGTTGTGGTACAACAATGAAGGATTATGGATTTATTTTCCGTGAAGACAAAGAACTAAGTAAAAAAGCTGAGGTAATATCAGAACTTACGAAAGATATATCGGAATATATATTTGAAAGTTTAAAACTTGATATTAAAGATAGAGGAAAAAAATATAAAGTAGCTTATCACTCTGCATGTTCAATGCAGCATGGTCAAAAAGTTCATTCTCAGCCTGTTTCATTACTTGAGAAAACTAATAATGAAATTATGGAAATTCCTGAAGGACATATATGTTGTGGATCAGCTGGTACTTACAACATATTGCAATCTAAAATTGCAAAACAATTATTGAAGAAAAAAGTAAATAATATTGAAAGTTTAAATCCAGATTTTATTTCTACTGGAAATATTGGTTGTATTACCCAAATCGCTCATGGTACTAAAGTTCCAATATTACATACAATTGAAGTTTTAGATTGGTACACCGGCGGACCAAAACCTGAAATTTTAAAATAGAAATTATGAAAAAAGTTTTAATTACAAGACGCTTGATAAGAGAAAGTGAAGACAAAGCATCTAAGTTATTTGAAGCAAAATTTAATACTAATGATGAACTTTATTCACAAAAAAAAATTATTGAAATGAGTCAAGGATTTGATGGCATATTATCATCACTAACTGAAAAATTAGATGCAGAAACAATCAATCAATTACCAGATACAATTAAAATAATTTCTAATTTTGCAGTTGGATTTGGAAACATTGATTTAGAAGCAGCAAAGAATAGAGGTATAGCAGTTACAAATACACCAGAAGTTTTATCAGATGCTACAGCAGAGATTGGAATTTTATTAATTCTAGGAGCATGCAGAAGAGCTTCTGAAGGAATAGAGTCTGCAAGAGAAGGTGGATGGAAATGGTCCGCTGACTATTTAATTGGTAAACAATTAACTGGAACAAGATTAGGAATTTTAGGTATGGGTCGTATTGGCCAAAAAATTGCAAAAATTGCAAAATCTTTAGGCATGATCATTCATTATCATAATCGTTCAAAATTAAGTGAAGATAAAGAACAAGGTGCAACATATCATGACAGCATAAAAAGTCTTTTTTCAGTTTCAGATGTTTTATCAATTTGTTGTCCAGCTACAAAGGAAACGGAGAACCTAATTAATAAAGAAACTGTTGAGTATTTTCCTAAAGGTGCCGTGATAACTAATGTTGCTAGAGGTGATATAGTTGATGATGAAGCTTTAATTGATGCATTGAATAGAAGAAAAATTTATGCAGCAGGATTAGATGTTTATAAAAATGAACCAAATTTAAATCCTGGTTATTTAAAAATTCCAAGCGCTTTTGTTCTACCTCATCTTGGGAGTGCAACAAAAGATACAAGAATTGCAATGGGAAATTTAGCGATTGATAATTTAGATGAGTTTTTTAGAACTGGAAATTGTATTAATAAAGTAAATTAAAATGTCTCAATCGATAGCTTTCATTGGCGTTGGTAACATGGGTTGTCCAATGGCTGAAAATCTAATGAAGGCAGGTAAATCTGTAAAAGTTTTAGATGTTTCAGAAAAAATGTTGGAGATTGCAAAAAATAAAAATCTTGAAACAGTATCGAACTTAGATGAATTAATTACAGATGATGTTGAAACAGTCATTACTATGCTGCCAGAAGGCAAACATTCAAAGGAAGTTTATTTAGGAGAAAACGGAATAATAAATAAAGTTTCAAAAGATTGTCTACTAATAGATTGTTCAACAATAGATATGAAAACTTCTATTGAGATTGGGAAAAAAGCCTCAGAATTAGGAATAAAAATGATCGATGCTCCGGTTAGTGGTGGAGTAATGGGCGCTCAAAAAGCAACATTAAATATAATGGTTGGTGGATCAAAAGAAGCATTTGATAAAGCATTTCCTTTGTTAAAAATCATGGGAAAAAATATATTTCATGCAGGTGATTTAGGTAGTGGGAATGGTGCTAAGATTTGTAACAATATGGCTTTAGGGATTGCAATGATTGCTGCTTCAGAGTCATTAATGTTAGCGAAAAGATTAAACATAGACATCAAAAAAGTTCATGAAATTATGAAAAATGCATCAGGAAATAGTTGGCCAATTTCTGTTTATCCACCTTTACCAGGATTAATTGATGGAACACCTTCTAATAATAATTATCGACCAGGTTTTTCTGCAGGAATGATGAATAAAGATCTTAAACTTGCAAATGATTGTGCTCAAAGTGTAAATGCTGAAACACCATTAGGAAAAATGGCCCTAGAAATTTATAATCAGTTTTGTAAAGAAGGAAATGATACTAAAGATTTTTCAGCGATTTCTAAAGTAATAGGTGGTACTGCTTGGGATTATCCAATTGATTGAAAAATATTTATTTGTAATTAAATCGTATCCATTTACTATTATTATTACTTGACTCCAAAACAGTTTCTATAAATTTCATCCCCTCAATACCATCATAGATAGTTGGATAACAATCATTTGATTGTTCATAGTTTTCTTTATTTATTTTCGAAAACAGTACTTTAGAAACATCGCTATAAATGTTGGCAAACCCTTCTAAATATCCCTCGGGATGTCCCGGAGGAATTCTCGTTACATCATTAGCTTCTTTCACTGCGTTACCACTTCCTCGTGTAATCTTTTGAGTTGGGCTTCCATACTTTGTGTAAAATAGATAATTAGGATCTTCTTGTCTCCACTCTAATCCTCCACTCTCACCATAAACTCTTATTTTAAGATTATTTTCATTACCAACCGCAACTTGACTAGACCATATTGAACCTTTTGCACCATTTTTAAATCTAAGCATGATTTGTGCATTGTCATCTAGTTTTCTTCCTTTCACAAAAGTATGAATATCTGCTGATAACTCATCTAACTCTAATCCAGTAATAAATCTAATAAGATTAAATGCATGAGTTCCTATATCACCTATACACCCGCCACCTCCTGACCTTTTAGGATCAGTTCTCCACTCAGCTTGCTTTAATCCAGTATCCTCAGCTTTTGTTGTTAACCAATCTTGAGGATATTCTGCCTGAATAACTCTTAAGGATCCAAGATCTCCATTTTTGATAAGTGATCTTGCATGTCTAACCATTGGATATCCAGTATAATTATGTGTTAAAGCAAAAATTAATTTTTTATTTTCTACTATATCTTTAAGAGAATTTGCCTCTATGCTTGATAAAGCAAGAGGTTTATCACAAATAATATTAATACCTTTTTCAGCAAAAATTTTTGCCACTGGTACGTGAAGATGATTAGGAGTAACTATAGAAACAACATCTATCCCCTCAGAAAGTCTAGACTCTTTTTCTGCCATTTCTTGATAAGTTTCATAAATACGTTCCTCAGACAACCCAAGTTTTCTCCCAGTTTCTTTTGAGTTGTTATATTTAGATGAAAAACATCCTGCTACTAATTCGTAATGACCATCAAGTCTTAAAGCTATTCTGTGAACACCCCCAATAAAAGCACCATCTCCTCCACCGACCATTCCGATACGGATTTTTCTTTGCACTAGTTTATACCCAGCATTTTTTTATTAGCCTCAATATTAGCACCACTTCCTGCAAAATCATCAAATGCTTTTTCTGTAGTATTGATAATATGGTTTTTAATAAATTCAGCTCCTTCTCTTGCTCCATCTTCTGGATGTTTCAAACAACACTCCCACTCAAGAACTGCCCAACCATCATAACCATATGAAGTAAATTTTGAAAAAATTGATTTAAAATCTACCTGTCCATCACCAAGAGATCTAAATCTACCAGCTCTGTTAACCCAAGATTGAAAACCACCATACACCCCTTGTTTTCCAGTAGGATTTAACTCCGCATCTTTAACATGAAACATTTTTATTTTTTCATGGTAAATATCTATATGAGCTAAGTAATCTAAATTCTGTAAAACATAATGGCTAGGATCATAAAGCATATTGCATCTTTTATGATTACCAACTTTTTCTAAAAACATTTCAAATGTAATACCATCGTGAAGATCTTCACCAGGATGAATTTCATAACAAAGATCGACTCCATTTTGATCAAATTGATCAAGAATTGGTTTCCATCTATTTGAAAGCTCAATAAATGCATTTTCAATTAATCCTTCTGGTCTTTGTGGCCAAGGATAAACATAAGGCCAAGCTAGTGCTCCTGAAAAAGTAACATGCCTATCTAGCCCAAGATTTTTTGAGGCCTTAGCTGCCATCATTAATTGATTTACTGCCCATTCTTGTCTTGCTTTTGGATTTCCTCTAACTTCAGGTGCCGCAAATCCATCAAATGCTGTGTCGTAAGCTGGATGTACCGCAACCAATTGCCCTTGAAGATGTGTTGATAGTTCAGTGATCTCGAGATTATATTTTTTTGTTATTCCTTTGATTTCATCGCAATAATCTTTGCTTTCAGATGCTTTTTTTAGATCAATTAATCTACCATCCCAACTTGGAATTTGAACACCTTTATAACCTAATGAAGATACCCATTTACAAATATTATCTAAAGAATTAAATGGTGCATCTTCACCTACAAATTGTGCTAGGAAAATTGCAGGACCTTTTATATTGTTCATAATCTCCCCCTTTTTTTAAATATATTTACAATTTATTTTATATAAAAAAAAATACTAGCAGCCACAACTCATCTTGGATAGACTATTCTTCAGAAAAATAAACTAAGAGGAGATAAAATGAAAAAAATAATGATTTTATTGTTTGTTTCTCTATTTTCGTTCTCTGTAAATTCAAATGCTAAGTCTATAACATTAGGATGGGCCGCTTGGGACCCAGCTAACGCTTTGCAAGAATTAACTAAAGAATTTACTGCTGAAACTGGAATAGAAGTTAACTTTGAGTTTGTACCATGGCCAAATTTTGCTGACCGTATGTTAAATGAACTTAACAACAAAGGTAAAACTTTTGACTTATTAATTGGTGACTCACAATGGATCGGTGCTGGAGCTGTTTATGGACATTACGTAAAATTGAATGACTTCTTTGATAAAGAAGGAATTTCAATGAGTGATTTCTCGCCAGCTACAGTTTATGCATATTCTACTTGGCCAAAAGGTAGTGAAAACTACTATGCATTACCTGCTATGGGAGATGCATTGGCTTGGGCTTATAGAAAAGACTGGTTTGATAGACCAGAACTTAAATCAGAGTTCAAAAAAAAACATGGATATGATCTAGGAGTCCCTGCAAACTGGAATCAATTATATGATATGTGCACGTTCTTCCAAGGAAGAGAAATTGATGGTCAAAAAAGATATGGGGCTGCAATTAATACAGAGCGTGGATCAGAAGGTATCACAATGGGTGTTACAGCTGCTATGTATGCATGGGGTATGGAATATGAAAATCCTAATAAGCCATATGATATGGAGGGATATTTCAATTCACCACAAGCTGTAGAGGCAGTTGAGTTTTATAGAAAGTTATATGAAGACTGCGCACCTCCAGGACACTCTGATGCTTACATGGTTGCAAATTTAGATGCCTACAAATCAGGACAAGTTGCATTCCAAATGAACTGGTATGCTTTCTGGCCTGGTGTTTCTAAAGAAGACAGTGATGGAAGAGTTAGTGGCTTCTTTGCAAATCCTAAACAAAATGTTGCAGCTGCAACATTAGGTGGACAAGGTATATCTGTTGTTAAATACTCAGATAAACAAGATCTTGCTCTTGAATATATTAAATGGTTTGCAAGACCAGATGTGCAACAAAAGTGGTGGGATTTAGGTGGATACTCATGTCATAATGATGTTTTAAATTCACCATCATTTCCAACATCAACTGTTTACGCACAAGGATTCTTAGACTCAATGGGAATTGTCAAAGATTTTTGGCAAGAACCAACTTTCGTTGAGTTAATGCTTCCTATGCAAGAGGCAATTCACGACTATGTTGTTAATGGAAAAGGAACTGCTAAAGAAGCTCTAGATAAAATTATCGAAGAGTGGGTTGAAGTGTTCGAAGCAGACGGAAAACTTTAACATTAATAGTTAAGAACTAAAAAATTAGGGGGGGTTAAACCTCCCCTTTTTTTATTAAAAATTCATATGAGCGTTAAAAAAAAATTTAAGGGACTTTCCGATAAGGCTGTAGGTTGGCTTTTTATTGGACCAACTGTACTTCTGCTACTGGCTATAAATATTTATCCATTGGTCTATGCAATTAAAATGTCTTTTACAAATTTTTACGCAAATAAAATTGGAAGAGAACCTCAATTTGTTGGTTTAAAAAATTATATTAAAGTTCTTAATAAAGAAGCCATATGGGAAAAAATGCAAGTTACAGCAAGCTTTATGTTTTGGACTTTGTTACTACAAGCAATTATAGGTTTAGGTTTAGCTTTACTTCTAAACAGAAAATTTAAAGGCAATGAACTACTAACTACATTAATTGTTTTGCCGATGATGTTATCACCTGCAGTGGTAGGGGTATTTTGGACTTATCTTTATAACCCTCAAG
Organism: uncultured Pelagibacteraceae bacterium; assembly: GCA_902616165.1. Lineage (GTDB taxonomy): Bacteria > Pseudomonadota > Alphaproteobacteria > Pelagibacterales > Pelagibacteraceae > Pelagibacter. The sequence continues at coordinate 9,318 of CACMRS010000014.1, read as the reverse complement.
TAGGACTATTTAATTACGTGGTTAATTTTTTCTATGATTTAGGAAGCTTCGACATGATTGGTTCAAGTACGCTTGCTCCTTGGGCTATTGTAATTGTTGATACATGGATGTGGACACCTTTTACGATGTTAATTTGCTTGGCAGGTCTAAGATCTGTTCCAAATTATTTATATGAAGCTGCAGAGGTTGACAGAGCCAGCAAATGGCAGCAATTCATATATATTACATTACCTTCTGTTTTGCCATTTTTATTACTAGCTTTGCTTTTTAGAGGAATTGAGAATTTCAAAATGTTTGACATGGTTGTTGAACTCACCTCTGGTGGGCCAGGTTCTGCAACAGAGCTTGCTTCAATTAATTTAAAAAGAGAAGCGTTTGAAAAATGGAAAACAGGTTATAGCTCAGCTTTTGCTGTTATTCTTTTTGTTACCATATTTGGTTTTGGAAATGTCTATGTAAAAGTAATGAACAAAATAAAGGAACGCTGATGGATACTTCTAGATCATATTTGGAACCTTCGTCTTTTTCAAAAAAAATGGCTGCTGCTATTATAATAGTTTATGCCGTAATTACTTTGATACCAATATCTTGGATGGTAATGACAAGTTTTAAAAATGTTGATAGTGCTATTTCATATCCACCGGAAGTATTGTTTGAACCATCGCTAGAGGGATATGTTAACTTATTTACCAATAGATCAAGACAATCACAGGAATATCTTGACTCATTGCCACCCCCAGAAAATTGGTATGAGGAATTAGTTAGAAGCAGAGAGATGGTTATTACAGGACCATCTAAATTTTTGGGTAGATACTCAAATTCAATGATAATTGGATTTGGTTCAACATTTGCATCTGTATTTTTAGGTGCTCTAGCTGCATATGCATTTTCAAGGTTTAGGGTACCTTTAAAAGATGATTTATTATTTTTTATTCTTTCGACCAGGATGTTTCCCCCAATAGCAGTGGCTGTTCCTATATTTATTATGTATAGAAAATTAGGTCTTGGGGATACTCACCTTGGAATGATCATATTGTATACAGTTGTAAATTTAAGTTTAGCAGTATGGTTATTAAAAGGATTTATGGATGAAATTCCAAAAGAATATGAAGAAGCAGCTATGATTGATGGATATTCTAGACTTCAAGCTTTTTTTAAAGTTGTTCTTCCACAAGCTATGACTGGTATAGCTGCAACCGCAATTTTTTGTATGATTTTTTCTTGGAATGAATATGCTTTTGCTGTTTTACTAACTCAATTCAATGCACAAACAGCTCCACCATTTATTCCTACGATCATTGGTGAAGGTGGTCTTGATTGGCCAGCAATTGGTGCAGGAACAACTTTATTTCTACTACCGGTAATGATTTTTACAATCATTTTAAGAAAACATCTTTTAAGAGGTATTACCTTTGGAGCAGTTAGAAAATAATGCAAGAGGAAAAATCATTAATGAGAAAAATATTTAGAAGAGTTTACTGGGAAAACTTATCGACAATATTAATTTTAATTGGAGTTTTCATGTTGTTGCAACCATTTGCAATGTGGATGTTTACATATTCTTTTATTGTAATTTTAGTAGGAACTATAGGTTTCATAATCACAAGTCACTTTCCGGATTAATATGTCTCAAATTAAAATAGTAAATTTACAAAAATCATTTGGTGATTTTACCGCAGTTAAAAATTCTAATTTAACGATTAATGATAAAGAGTTCTTTGTTTTACTTGGACCATCTGGTTGTGGAAAGACCACAACACTTCGAATGATTGCAGGATTAGAATTGCCTACATCTGGTGAGATATATCTTGGAGATGAAGAGGTTGGAATGTTAAGAGCATCAGAAAGAGATATTGCTTTTGTTTTTCAGTTGTTTGCTCTCTATCCACACATGAATGTAAGAAACAACTTATCATTCCCTCTTAAAATGCAGGGTTATAAAAAAAGTGATATCAAAAATCGAGTTGAAGAAGCTGCAAAACTTTTAAGAATTGATCACATTTTAAATTCTAACATTTCTTCACTCTCGGGTGGAGATAGACAACGGGTAGCTTTAGGTAGAGCGTTAGTTAGAAGACCAAAAGCATTTTTAATGGATGAGCCATTGGGAACCTTGGATGCTGAATTTAGAGAATTAATGTGTTTGGAATTAAAAAAACTACATTTGGATATTGGAGCAACTACAGTTTATGTAACTCATGATCAGTTAGAAGCAATGTCATTAGCTGACCGAATTGCAGTTATGGATGGTGGTGAAATATTACAAGCTGATGAGCCTAATATTATTTACAATAAACCTAAAACTAAATTTGTAGCATCATTTATAGGATCTCCAGGTATGAACTTTTTTGAAGTTAATGAGGGAATTTCTAAAGATCAATCTTTTATAAATATTGAAGGTGCTAAATTTGATATTCCCAAACAACTAGAGGAATCAAATGGAAGTAAAAATTTCTTTGGTATACGTCCAGAAAATTTAACTCTTAGTAATAATGAAGGTCTTAAAGGTTCAGTTTTTGGACTAGAGTATTTAGGATCAAGAAAAATAATTACTGTTAAAACGAGTTTAGGTGAAATTAAAGTTAAAACAGATATTTCTGTTAACGTTAAATTGAATGAAAATGTGCAGGTTAAACCTTCAAATAATAATATTATTATTTTTGACGGCGAGACAGACAAATCTTTAAACAGCGAGTTTATAAATTAATGGCAAAAGTTGAATTAAAAAAATTATTTAAAACTTATAACAAGAAAATTAAAGCTTTAGAGGATATAAATCTAACAATTGAAGATGGTCAATTTTTTGTATTACTGGGTCCATCTGGTGCTGGAAAAACCACAACACTGAGATGTATAGCTGGTCTAGAGAAAATTGATTCTGGAGATGTATTATTTAATGATGAAAATATAACTCATGATCAACCTGCTTCAAGAGATGTGACTTTTGTTTTTCAACAATACTCTCTTTATCCTCATTATACTGTTTATGAAAATCTTGCTTTTCCATTAAGATCACCAATGAGAAAACTTCCTGAGGAAGAAATAAAAAATAAAGTTGAGAAAATTGCTGAAATGCTCAAAATTACAAATAAATTAAAAAATAAAGCAACTCAACTTTCGGGTGGAGAAATGCAAAGAGTAGCTATTGGTAGAGCACTTGTTCGTGAACCAAATATCTATTTAATGGATGAGCCACTATCTTCATTAGATGCTAAACTAAGAGAAACACTTAGAGTTGAATTAAAAAATATTCAATTAAATCTAAACGCTACTATTTTGTATGTTACACATGATCAGGCTGAAGCAACAACATTAGCAGATAAAATTGGAGTTTTAAAAGAAGGCAAAATTGTTCAAATCGGAACTCCTGAAGAAATTTATGAAAATCCAAATTCAATTTATGTATCCCAAAGATTGGGGTCACCAAAAATAAATATTTTACCTGGTTATTTATTTAAACTAGATAACAACATACCAAAAATTGGACTTAGACCAGAAAATATAGAGTTAGGTGGCGGACCATACGAAGGAAGGGTTATTTCTATAGAAAATTTAGGTTCAGAGACTGTTGTGGCTATTAATTTTCAAGATAATGAAATATTAGCATCAATTCAGGGTAGCTATAAATCATCAATTAATGAAAAAATTAATTTTGACTTTAATACAAATAAAGTTTTAAAATTTGATAACGGAGACCAAAGGATATATGAGCGTTAGTTTTTTAATTTCTCAAGCAAAAAATATTCAAATAGTCATTGATGAAAATGCAGCAGAAATTGAAGCACTAGATCAAAATATTGGGGACGGGGATCATATATTTAATGTGCAAAGAGGTCTTAAGTTAGTAGTTGAGCTTGAAAATGATATTAAAAACCTACCTTTGCAAAAAAGTTTAAATATGATCGCTATGAAAGTCTTGTCAGGTATAGGCGGCTCTTCTGGTGCTTTGTTTGGAACTTTCTTCATGTCTATGGCTAAAACACCAGATCTAGATAGAAATATAGATTTTAACAAAGCATGTGAAATGGTCATAAAAGGAATTAATGCAATGAAAGAAAGAGGAAAAGCAGATGTTGGAGAAAAAACAATGATGGATGTTCTAATTCCAGTATCAGAAAAACTTAATGAATTAAAAAGTAGTAATGTGGATATGAAAGAAGGGTTAAGTGAGATAATAAAAATTGCTGAAGACAGAATGTTATCAACAAAAGATATGCTTGCTACCAAAGGTAGAGCTTCATTTTTAGGAGAACGTGCCAAAGGTCATATAGATCCAGGCGCTCGTTCATCACAACTTATAATCGATACAATATGCAAATCACTAATTAACAAATAGGAGGAAATATGAAAAAATTTATAAATAATGTTGACGATTTTTTAAAAGAAAGTCTTAGTGGATTTGGCAAAGCGCATAGTGATATAATTAAAGTAAATTTTGAGCCAAACTTCATTTCTAGAAAGACAAAAACTAAAGAAGGAAAAGTGTCTTTAATTTCAGGTGGAGGAAGTGGACATGAACCTATGCACGGTGGTTTTGTTGGTCATGGAATGCTAGATGCAGCATGTCCAGGTTTTGTTTTTTCAGCACCCACTCCAGATCAAATGCAAGCAGCTGCTGAACATGTGGATAGCGGAGCTGGTGTTTTGTTTATAGTTAAAAATTATTCTGGAGATATTATGAATTTTCAAATGGGTGCTGAAATGTACTCAGGTAAAAATGATAGCATCATTACTAACGATGACGTTGCCGTTGAAGACTCAACATTTACAACGGGAAGACGTGGTGTCGCCGCAACAGTTTTGGTTGAAAAGATTGTTGGATCCCTTGCTGAGAATGGAGGTTCGTTAGAAGAATGTAAAAAACTTGGTGAAAAAGTAAACAAAAACTCTGGAACTATGGGCGTTGCTTTTAGTAGTTGTACCGTTCCTGCTGCAGGCAAACCAACTTTTGATATTGGAAATGATGAAATGGAATTTGGTGTAGGTATACACGGAGAACCTGGACGAAAGAGAGAAAAAATTCAACCATCAAAAAAAATAGTCAATAATATGTTGGAAGCTATACTTGATGATTTAAAACTACAAAAAAATGAAAAGACGCTTCTATTTATAAACGGTATGGGCGGAACTCCTCTTACTGAATTATATTTAGTATACGATGATGCTTGTGAAATTTTAAAATCTAAAGGAATTGAAATTACAAGAAGTTTAGTTGGTAATTATTGTACATCACTTGAAATGCAAGGAGCATCAGTAACACTCTTAAAATGTGATGAGGAAATTTTAAAAAATTGGGATGCACCTGTTCATACTGCAGCTATGCGTTGGGGTATGTAATAATTTCAATTAGAAATTGAAATTTTTTTTAAAAATTGTTGAATATGGGTCATTTTGGCTTATCTTTTAGAAAGACTCTAATCTGAATCTATGTTTTATTTTCGACAGTTAATTAACTAGAGGAGAAGAAATGATTAAAAATAAAAAATCATTGAAGGGTTCTAAAACTCCTTCAAGAAGAAAGTTCTTCAAAGCCGCAGCAGCAACTGGTGCAGCCGCAGCAACAGCTGTAGCAATGCCAAACGTTGCTTTTGGTGCTCCGCAAACATTAAAGATGCAAGCAGCATGGCCATCAGGTGCTAACATCTTTTTTGAAATGGCTGGAGACTATGCCAAAATGGTTGGAGACATGTCAGGTGGAAGTTTAAAAATTGATCTTCAGCCTGTTGGTGCAGTTGTAAAAACTGGAGAAATTGGACAAGCTGTAAGTGACGGTGTTCTTGATATGGGACACTGGGTTACTGCTTATTGGTATGGAAAAAATCCTGCCGCGTCTCTTTTCGGAACTGGCCCATCTTACGGTCTGTCATCTCAAGAAGTAATGGCTTGGATGGAAGAAGGTGGTGGAAGAGCATTGTATGAAGAAACATTAGCAAAAGTTGGATACGACTATGTTGGTGTTTTTGCGATGCCTATGCCAGCTCAACCTTTTGGTTGGTTCAAAAAGAACGTAACCAAAGTAAGCGACGTTAAAGGAATGAAGTATAGAACAGTTGGTCTTGCAACTAACGTTCTTACTGCAATGGGTATGGTAGTTAGACAATTACCAGGTGGTGAAATTCAGCCAGCGATGAAAACTGGTTTGATTGAAGCTGCTGAATTTAATAACCCTACTTCAGACTCTCAATTTGGTATGCAAGATGTTTCTAAGCATTATCACTTAGGATCTTTCCACCAATCACAAGAGATGTTTGAAATACCTATTAACAAAAAAACATTTAATAGCTTATCTCCTGCAAACCAAGCAATATTAAAAAATGCTTCGTATGCAGCAAATACCGCTAACTACTTTAAAGCTTTGGTAAGATACTCAGCTGATTTATCTAAACTGATGAATGAGCATAAAGTAAACGTTTACCAAACTTCAGATGCAATTTTAGCAGAGCAGTTAAAAGGTTGGGATAAAGTTGTAGGTGATTTCTCTTCTAAAGATCCATTCTTTAAGAAGATTGTTGATTCACAAAAAGCTTATGCGAAAAGAGTAATGAAATACTTACTAATGAATCAGCCTAACTACAGACTTGCTTATGAAAATGAGTTTGGACCGTTAGCGAAAGTTAAAATCTAAGGTTTAAAAATATAAAAAATTAAGGGGGCTTTTTAGCCCCCTTTTTTTTAATTGAATTAATTAAGAAAATTAAGATAAGCTATTAAAATATGTACTCTTATATAAAATTTGCAGACACACTTAGCTCCTCTATGGGCAAAGCCTTCTCATGGTGCATAGTTATTTTAATGGGTGGAACATGTTACGAGGTCATAATGGCTTATGCATTTAATGCACCTACTTTATGGAATTTTGATTTTAGTTTACAGATGTATGGAGCAATATTTATGATGGCTGGAGCTTACACTTTAGCAACAGAGGCTCACGTGAGAGGAGATGTTATTTACAGGTTGTTTCCAACTAAAGTTCAAGGATGGATTGATTTAATACTTTATTTTATTTTCTTTTTTCCAGGGGTAATTGCACTTGCATTTTATGGATATGAGTATGCAGCTAAGGCATGGATGGTGAAAGAAACAAGTTGGAATAGTCCAGCACAAATTCAAATTTATATGGCAAAATCATTAATACCTTTATCAGGGATACTTCTTACTCTCCAAGGAATTAGTGAAGTTTTTAGAGCAATTATTTGCATTAGAACAGGACATTGGCCAGAGAGAGATGCTGGTGCAGAAGAAACAGAGAAAATTTTAATGAGAAAATCTAAAGAGGAAGAAAAAATAGATGTTGTTTAGTCTAACAAATCCAGAAATTGCAATTTTAATGATGGTGATATTTCTGTTTGCTGTATTACTAGGATTTCCTATTGCATTTACTTTAATGGCAATGGGTCTAGGATTTGGGTATTACGCATATTTTGATCCGTCAAGAATGGATCATCTATTAGATAATAGGATATTTAATTTATTTGTTTCAAATACCTATTCTGTCATGGATAACCATGTCCTCACCGCCGTGCCTTTATTTTTATTTATGGGTTATTTAGTTGAAAGAGCAGGTATAGTTGCAAGATTGTTTTATGCCATAAGACTTGCATCTCATTCTCTTCCAGCATCAATGGCAGTTGCTGCCCTTGTTACTTGCACTTTATTTTCCACAGCAACGGGTATAATTGGAGCAGTTGTAACTTTAATGGGTTTGCTTGCTTGGCCTGCAATGGTTAAAGCTGGTTATGATAAAAAATTTGCATCAGGAGTAATATGTGCTGGAGGATGTTTAGGAATTTTAATTCCTCCTAGCATTATGCTTATTGTTTACGCTGTAATAGCTCAGTTATCCCCATTAAGATTATTTGCAGCAGCAATATTTCCTGGTTTGATGTTAGCGGGTTTATATATTTTATATGCAATTATTTTGGCTTACTTTAATCCATCAGTTGCACCTAAGCCTCCTAAAGAAGAAATTCCTCCAAGATCAGTGATCTTAAAAGAAGTTTTAGTTTCATTCTTACCATTATTTTCATTAATTATTTTAGTATTAGGAAGTATTCTTGCTGGTTTGGCTACTCCTGCGGAAGCAGCCGGTGTTGGAGCTTTTGGAGCATTAGTTTTATCTTTCTTTTATAAATCTCTAAAATGGAAAAATTTTAAAGAGTCTGTCTTTCTAACCGCAAAAACTACTGCAATGATTATGTGGTTGTTTATTGGATCTTGGACGTTTGCGTCAGTATTTTCATATTTAGGAGGACATGAAGTATTTGAGCATTTTTTTAAATCAATGGATATACAGCCTTGGCAATTTTTAGTAATTACACAAATTATAATTTTCTTATTAGGCTGGCCATTAGAGTGGACTGAAATATTAATTATATTTGTTCCAATATTTTTACCTTTAGTAGAATTTTTTGGAGTAAACCCTTATTTTTTTGCTATGTTAATTGCGTTAAATTTACAAACATCATTTTTAACGCCCCCCATGGCCATGTCGGCTTATTATTTAAAAGGTGTACAATCTAAAAATGTTGAATTAATTGAGGTATTCAAAGGCATCATGCCATTCTTGGCGATAGTTATTTTTGGAATGGTTTTGATGTATTTATTTCCAGGTATAGCTCTGTGGTTACCTGATCAATTATTTGCAAACTAATTTAATGAATGAAATTGTAAATTATTCTGTTGAAGAATTAATAAATAAAATTTCAAATTCTCAAATTACTTCTGTCGAAATATGTGAAGCTTATATTGAGAGAGTTAATAAGTTTGAAAAAGATATAAATGCTTGGGCTTTTTTTGACAATGAATTGTTATTGGAAAAAGCCAAAGAGTCAGATGCTTACAAAAAATCTGGAAAACCAACTGGACCGTTACATGGTATTCCTGTAGCTGTTAAGGATATTGTTGGTACTTTAGATATGCCAACAGAATGTGGAACGCCAATAAGAAAAGGAAAATCTTATTCACAAAATGCGGAAATAATTGATTTATTAACATCTTCAGGGGCTATTGTGATGGGTAAAACAGTTACTACAGAATTAGCATATTTAAACCCGTCTAAAACAAAAAACCCACATGATTATTCACGAACACCAGGAGGATCATCAAGTGGATCTGCTGCAGTAATTGCATCTTATATGGCTCCACTTTCAATTGGATCACAAACAGGTGGCTCAATAATCAGACCAGCATCTTATTGTGGTGTTGTTGGATACAAACCGTCATTTGGCTTAATCTCTAGAAACGGAGTATTAAAGACTTCAGAAAAACTTGATCATTTAGGAGTTTTTGGAAAAACAGTTGAGGACATAGCATATTTAG
>CACMRS010000013.1 GCA_902616165.1 uncultured Pelagibacteraceae bacterium | reverse complement strand
TAGCCTAAATATAAAACAGGTGGATGAATTGCTAAAGCGGGGTCTTGTAAAATTGGGTTTAATCCAAGACCTTCAGTAGGTACTGGAAAAATATAATTAAATGGATTTGATGTTTTGATTAAAAATAAAAAGAAACCAACTATTATTATTTGTTGGAAAACTAGAGTTAAAATTTTGTATTTTACTGGTTGATTTTTAGTCCTTACTAAAAATAAGAAAATAAATAAAGTTAGAACAAGTAACCATAATAATAAACTACCTTCATGATTCCCCCAGGTTCCACTTATTTTGTAAAATAATGGTTTGGTAGTGTGAGAATTATTAAATACTGTTTCATTACTAAAATCTGAAATAACAAAAGAAAAAATTAAACACAAAAAACTAATGACAACAAAAAATAATTGTAAAAATGTAAACGATAATATCTTGGTATCTAATATGTTTGAGTTATTAAAATTTTTATATGAAAAATAAAATAATGATAATCCAATAATTAATCCTATTATTAATGAATAATATCCAATAAGACTATAGATCAATTTATTTTTCTCCTAATGCTTCTTTTACTTCTGGTGGCATATAATTTTCATCGTGCTTAGCTAAAATTTTTGTTGCAGAGAAAAAGTTTCTATCTTTCAAAAAACCTTCTGCAACAACCCCTTTTCCTTCAGTAAATAAATTTGGTACTGCGCCTGAATAAGTAACATTTATTTCATTTTTAAAGTCAGTAATTATAAAATTCACTTCATTTGAACTTATAGAAATAGAGTTTTTTTTAACCATTCCTCCAACTCTTATTTTACTTTTATCTATTTCAGAAAGTGATTTTATCTCAGAAGGAGATTGAAAATATACAACATTTTCCTCTAATGATCTTAAAATCAAAAATGTTGTTAAAATTAAAGTAATTAAGATTATTACTACAAACAGAAATCTTAATTTAACTTTTCGACCATACATGGTTTAAAAGTTAATTATTTGTTACGTTTGCTAAAATTTCTTTATTTATTCTTTGTGATTTTGCAGAATTAGCTTGCTCAGTTGTAAGTGACCCAAATTTAGCAACAAATTTGTTTTGTTCTTTAACAAATTGCATTTTAGTTATCAAATATAAACCTAGGAAACTTAATAAGGTAAAGCTAAAAGCAGATAACACGTACACTGCATATCCATTCATAAAAAGTAATTCATTTATCATAATCTATCTAAGCCTTTATTTTTAATTTTTATCAGTTCTGTATTATATTTCATTAAGAAAATTAACAATGAAAAAAGAGCAAATGCCGCAGTCATTATCAATAATGGGTAAAGCATTGATAAATGAATTGAACTTTTGGACAAAATATTAATAGATGCAGGTTGATGGAGTGTATTCCACCAATCAACTGAGTACTTTATAATCGGAACATTAATAATTCCTAAAATAGTTATAAAAGTTGATATCTTATAGACTTTTTCTTCCTTATCATAAATTCTCCATACAATTAAATACATTGCATAGAACAAAGCTAAAATTAGCATTGAAGTAATTCTTGCATCCCAAGCCCACCATGTTCCCCAAGTTGGTTTTCCCCAAATTGATCCAGTAACTAAAGCTATAATATTAAAAACAAATCCCGAAGGAGCTAAGCTTTTAGAAATTAAAAAAAAGTTTTTGCTTCTAAATACAAAACCACAAATAGATAACAAAGTTATAGAGGAAAATATTCCAAGTGAAATCCAAGCGGCAGGAACGTGAACATACATAATCCTAACTGCATCACTTTGTTTGTAATCTTCAGGTGATATGACTAATGCTTCAACTAAACCAACACTCAATACAACAATAAACAAAAATAAAACGTACTTAGGTGCTTTTGACGTAATTTTGAAAATCTTGTTAGGTTGAAAAAGTTTAAACATATTTTAATTTAGAATTTTTTTTGATGATTTCTATTATGAAATAGTTTTCTGATCAAGAATGCAGAGGGGAGATAATAAGATTAAAATTAACGTTTAACACTCTTGACCAGAAGATACTAAAAATATAGCTAATTTGTATGGCCTAGATTTGAGCTAAATGTGGTTGAATGATGGTTGCCTTAATTAGAAAGCTTGAAATAACTAGAGCCTTTTTTTCCTGAAAAAATCTCTTCAATTAAAGGGTGTTTTATTGGTTCATCAGAGTCATCCATTAGCAAGTTTTGCTCAGAAACATAAGCTTCATAAGTTATCTCATCATTTTCTGCTAATAAGTGATAAAATGGTTGATCTTTTCTTGGTCTGACATTTTTTGGAATAGACTGATACCATTCTTCAGAATTATTAAATTCAAAATCAACATCGTAAATCACACCTCTAAATTCAAAGTGTTTATGCTTTACGATGTCTCCAATTGAAAATTTTGCTTTTTGGACTGGCATTGGCCTTAGTATGGGTATTTAAAAATAAAAATCAATGTTAAAAATATAAATGTTTTGTGATGTGGCAAATATGTTAATATCTTTTTAGTGAATAAATCTTTTTTAAAATTTGTTACTGATTTCGGTCCTTTAGCAATATTTTTTTTCTATTATTACAATAGTGGTAAAAATTTATCAGTAGCAATACCTCCACTGATAGTTGCAACTTTAGTTGCATTAGCAGTAGTTTGGTTTTTTGAAAAAAAAATTCCTCCAATGCCTTTGGTGAGTGGAATTTTAATTACTTTTTTTGGTGGATTAACTATCTACTTTAATGATCCCATATTTATTTATGTAAAACCAACAATCATCAATATTATGTTTGCTCTTGCTTTATTTTTTGGGAAATATTTTACCAATGAACCTATTCTTAAAAAAATTATGGGTAAAACTATTCCTCTAACCGATATTGGATGGGAAATTCTAAATAAAAGATGGATGTATTTTTTCTTTGGCCTTGCTTTATTAAATGAATTTATTTGGAGAACACAAACAGAGGAATTTTGGGTTAATTTTAAAGTGTGGGGAATGCTTCCAATCACAATAATATTCACAGGCTTCCAAGTACCATTAATTAATAAACATAAGATTGATGCGTAGTAATTTAAAATTAGTAGTAAATAATCCTCGTAATAAAATTGAAGAAAAACACTTTTTTGAAAAAGATGAACTAAAAATTATATTAGACTTATATGCTAAGATGGTTTCTGAAGGATCTTGGAAAGATTATGGTTTAAGTATTTCAAGTAAACAAGTGGGGTTTAGTGTTTTTAGAAATGCTACTGAAAATGCCCTATATAAAATTTGTAAAAATTTTAAGCCTAAAAATAAAAATCTTAAATATTTGATTGCTGATACAAGTGGTAAAATACTAAAAAATTCTTACGATCTTAGAATTTTATTAAAAAATACCAACTGGAAGAAACTCCAAAAATAAATTTATCTTCTTTGACCAAATAATCTTAACAACATTATAAATAGATTGATAAAATCTAGATATAGAGTTAAAGCGCCCATAACAGCTTTCTTGCCCATTAACTCACCTGAGTCTGACGCAACATACATATTTTTGATTTTCTGAGTATCATAAGCTGTTAAACCAACAAATATTAAAACACCTAAAATCGAAATCACAAAATACATCATTGAAGATTTCATAAAGATATTGACAATTGAAGCTATAATTATTCCAATTAGACCCATCATTAAAAAAGATCCTAACTTTGTAAGATCTCTTTTAGTTGTGTATCCGTAGATACTCATCGCTCCAAATGTTGCAGACGTAATAAAGAAAACTCTTGTTACACTCATTCCAGTATAAACTAATAATATTGAAGATAATGAAAGACCCATCAAAGCTGCAAAAACCCAAAACGTAGTTTGTGCCTTTGATGCACTCATTTTGTTAATTCCAAAACTCATGTAAAAAACGATACCTAGAGGTGCTAACATTACAAGCCATTTAAGACCTGATAAATAAATTGCATTCCCCATCTGGGTTAAACCAACAATTGATCCTGCATCATTAGTAACAACTGACATTTTAAATGTTAATAGTGCTACTATTCCAGTTAGCAATATACCTGTTGCCATGTAGTTATAAACTTTTAGCATGTAGGCTCTTAAGCCTTCATCCATTACAGCAGCAGTTTGTTGTGCCGCTTTTGCTCTATTTAGTATTCCGTTTTTGTCAAATTCCATAATAACTAATATATATATTCTTTTACTAATTATTCAAGATACCTTAAAAGACTATCAAAATTTTAACTAAATATTTCTAATGAATTACAAAAATTTAGGTAATACCAATATTAAAGTGAGTACAATTTGTCTCGGTACTATGACTTGGGGAGAACAAAATACTGAACTTGAAGCATTTAAACAAATGGATTTTGCTTTAGATCAAGGAGTAAACTTTTGGGACACTGCCGAATTATATGCAGTACCACCAAGAAAGGAAACCTATGGTGATACAGAAGAAATTATTGGAAACTGGTTTGAAAAAACTAAAAAAAGAGACAAAGTCGTTCTTGCAACAAAAGTTGCTGGTCCAGCAAGAGATTATTTAAGAAGTGGAGAAAATAGTTTTACAGGCCCAAACTTAGAATCTGCTTTAAATGACAGTCTTCAAAGACTTAAAACTGATTATATAGATTTATATCAACTTCATTGGCCAGAAAGAAATGTAAATAATTTTGGAAAACTTGGTTATGTTCATAAAGAAAATGAATGGAATAAATTTGAAGATGTTCTTGCAGAATTAAATAAATATATAGATCAAGGAAAAATAAGATATGTTGGTTTATCAAATGAAACCCCGTGGGGAGTTTTAAATTATCTTCAATTATATAAAGACAAAAAATTACCAAGGATGATGTCAATTCAAAATCCTTACAGCTTATTGAACAGATCTTACGAAGTTGGATTAGCTGAAGTTTCTATAAGAGAAAACATTGGCTGCCTAGCTTACTCTCCACTTGCAAGTGGATATTTAAGTGGAAAGTATAGAAACAAGAGTTTTCCTAAAGGATCAAGAATGGAGAGAGATTTTGATTTTTGGACAAGGTATAGAAAGCCAAATACTGAGGATGCCGTTGAACATTATTATAAAATTAGTGAAAAATTTGACCTAGATATGAGTCAGATGGCGATAAAATTTTGTGAAATCCAAGACTTTATGACTAGTGTGATAATTGGAGCAACTACAATGGAGCAGTTGAAAACAAATATAGAAAGTGTAAATGTAAACTTATCTGATGATGTCATTAAAGAAATTAACTACGTACAAACAATTTATCCAAATCCATGTCCATAATTAAAAAAATTACAATATTGTTAGGAATTTTTTTTATAAGTGGTGTTGCTCAAGTTACAGCTCAAGAAATTAAAAAAATTGGTAAATATAAAGATTGGGAGGCAATGGTAGTTATGGATGCTGACGGTAAAGTATGCTTTGCACAATCTTTACCTATTTTGCAAGCTCCAAAAACAAATAAAAGAGATGCAAAATTATTTGTAGCATTCAGACCAAACGACAATATAAAAAATGAAGTAAGTGTTACCCCAGGTTATGAATTCAACAAAAATAATTCTGTAACAGCTGCTTCAGGGAAGAATAAATTTAAATTTGATATTAAAGAACAAGGTTTTGCGTGGATTGCAGACAATAAAATTGAATTAAAAATGATCAAACAAATGAGAAAAGGATCTAGAATTATGATTACCGGATATAATCAACAAGGTTCTCAAACAATTGATCATTATTCATTATTAGGATTTACTAAGGCTTACAATGCATCTAAAAAAGCCTGTAACAGTTAAATGATAAATGAAAAAAACCATCTTTATCAATTTTGGCCAATTGTAATTGGTAAGTTTTATAACAAAGAACATGATCTTATAAAAAAAGAATTAATAGATTTTTTTAAAAATTATGAAAAAAAGAATTCAATAGGAAATAAACAATTACATGATAAAAATTACACTGGAAATCATAACCTTTATCAAAGTGAATATAATTTACATACTGAAGAAAATAGTGCTTTACATAAAGTATTAAAATTTATTGCTATGTCAATTTTGGAAACAGCTAAGGCAGTAAACAAACCTTGGCTAGAGGGAAATAAAAAGGAATTAAATGTTAAATTAATTGAGTCTTGGTTCATAAGATATAATCAAGGTGGAATGGTATATCCCCATAATCATGGAAATTTTAGTTGGTCCTGTGTTTATTATGTTCAGACAGGCAAAGAAGCAAAAAAAATGAATGGATCAACTTATTTTCTTAAGCCATATCATCCACAACATCCATTTGATTTTGGAAGTAATTATATGCAAAAAGGACAAGTTACGATGGAAGCAGAAGAAGGAAAGTTGTTAGTATTTCCTGGCCATTTATTTCATGGATCACATCCTTTTTATGGTGAAGATGATAGAATAATTATATCAGCTAATTCATATACAGAGTTAAAAAAAAATTAAATTAATGAAAAAAAAAATTGTTCTAGCTTATTCTGGAGGGCTCGATACTTCTATAATTTTAAAATGGCTTCAAGAATATTATGATGCAGATGTAATTTGCTATACAGCAGATGTTGGACAAGAAATTGATAGAAATAAAATTATAAGTAATGCAAAAAAATTTGGTGTTAAAAATGTAATTATTAAAAATTTAAAAGATATTTTTGTTAAGGATTATGTTTATCCCATGATCAGAGGACACGCGATCTATGAGGGTGTTTATTTATTAGGGACATCAATAGCAAGACCTCTTATTGCAAAAGATCAAATAAGAGTAGCAAAAAAATTTAAAGCCTATGCAGTTTCGCATGGAGCAACTGGTAAAGGCAATGACCAAGTTAGATTTGAATTAGGCTATCATTATTTTGGTCCCAAAATTAAAATCATAGCTCCGTGGAGAATTTGGAAACTAAAATCTAGAACAGACTTAATAAATTATGCAAAAAAACATGGCATAGCTATTCCTAAAGATAAAAAAGGTGCACCTCCTTTTTCAGTGGATGATAATTTATTTCATACATCAACTGAAGGTAAGGTTTTAGAAAATCCAAAAAATTCTGCTCCAGAATTTATTTTTCAACGAACAGTTTCTCCAGAAAAGGCACCTAACAAACCAACTTTTGTTACTATCAATTTTAAAAATGGTGATCCTTTTGGGATTGATGGAAAAAAATTATCACCAGCTAAATTATTAACAAAGCTAAATGGCCTAGCAGGAAAAAATGGAATTGGGAGAGTTGACTTGGTAGAGAATAGATTTTTAGGTATAAAATCTAGAGGAGTATATGAAACACCTGGTGGAACTCTTTTAATAAATGCTCATAGAGCAATTGAGTCTGTTACCTTAGATAAAGAAACTATGCACAAAAAAGATCAGGTAATGTCTAGATATGCTGAGTTAATTTATAATGGTTATTGGTATTCAAAGGAAAGATTTAAACTTCAAAAAATTATTGATATAAAAAGAAATAAAGTTAATGGCTCAGTAAAGCTTAAATTGTATAAAGGAAATATTATAATTCAATCAAGAGTTACTAATAGCAGCGCATATTCAATGAAGAAGGTATCTTTTGAAGAAAATAAATCGTTTAATAAATCTAACGTTGAAAGATTTATCAATTTTCATAAAAAAAAGCTTCGTTCTTAGGCACGTTTAGGACAAATTAACGTTTGTTAAAATTGATAAAAATTATATCCTTCTAAAATGGAATCAATAAAGAACTGGATGAAAGACGCAGCAAATATTTTATTTGATGATAGTAAAAATGATCTGCGTGCACTTCCAAAAACAGTTAGGTTACAAATTTTATTAGTTCTGAGTTTTATTTGGACAACAGTTTTTAGTTTGTATGTTTTTTCTTATACAACTTTCGCTTTTGGTTGGGCGGGACTTTTTTTAGCTCATATAGGTTTGATATTTGCTGTTTATACAACTTTCAAACAATTTCATAGAGCAGAAGAAAAATCTGCAAGTGTATTTCGAACAAAAAATTTTGATCCATTTAAAATAATGGTTATCGTATTTGTGATTGTATTTATATTTGTATTTTCAAAAGGAATTGAAGTTTTAACAAGTCCTAATCCAAACTCTTATTCAATTCCTTATGATGGGCCTTCTAAATCTGTATTTGAAAAATGGCTCCCATTTAGTAAAGGTAAATAATGGACAAGATAGCAAAAAACTTACAGTTAGCATTAATGGTTATTATCTTAATCAGTACTGTTATTGCTGTTGGGATTGAAATGAAAAACATGTACTTAAATCAATCTGTTACATTAGCAGATTTGCTTTTAATGTTTCTTTATTTGGAGGTACTAGCAATGGTTAGAGTTTTTTGGAACCAACAATCTATTAGTATTACCCTACCACTTCTTATTGCAATTACCGCCCTTGCACGATTTATTATTCTACAAGGTAAAGAAATGGATCCTACAGCACTTGTTTATGAAGCAGTAGCTATTTTGTTGATTGCTGGAGCAATTGTTGTTTTAAGATTAAGACATAGTGACAAATTAGGTCTTAAGAAAAAAAAATCAAAATAATTTTAAATGATATTTGAAGCTTCAAGGGCTTTGGCCTTAAATCAATTAAATAATTTTGTTGAGAATAGTCTTGGAGAATATTCAAAATTGAGAAATTTTGATTTTGGACCTAAAAATAGATCTAATATATCTTGCTTATCACCATACATAACTCATGGAATAATCAATGAGCAAGAAGTCATTCAGAAAGCACTAAGTAAATTTTCTTTTTCAAAAAACGAAAAGTTTATTCAAGAAGTTCTATGGAGAACTTACTGGAAAGGTTGGTTAGAACTAAGACCGAATGTATGGGCTGATTATCTTATCGAATTAAATCAAATCAAAAATGAATTTAGAGATAATAAAGATTATATTGCAGCAATCGAGGGAAAAACAAAAATAGATTGCCTTAATGAATGGGTAAACGAGCTAAAAGAAAATAATTATTTACATAATCATACAAGAATGTGGTTTGCTAGTATTTGGATTTTTACTTTAGAATTGCCTTGGCAATTAGGTGCAGAATTTTTTATGCAACATCTTTATGATGGAGATGCTGCATCAAATACTCTTGGGTGGCGATGGGTTGCGGGTATTCAAACTCAAGGAAAACATTACCTTGCAAGTGAATGGAATATTAAAAAATTCACTAACAATAGATTTCAAAATATAAAATTAAATGAAAATGCTCCTCCAAAAGTATCTGAAAAATCTTATCAAATAATTAAACAAGATTTCAATAACCCACAAAAGATTGAGAATAAAAATCTTTTAATTTTTGAAAATAATCTCTCGTTAGAAATTACTGACTTTAAGGAAAACGACTTTAAGAAAATTTACTTAGTTTCTAATAAAAATGAAAATAGAGTAATAAAACTCAGTGAAAAGTTAGTGAAATTTAAATCTGATTTAATAGAAGACCAAATGCAAAGATTAAAAAATCAATCCATTGATTGTCAAATTATAGATATAAGTGAATTAACAAATATTGAAAATTATTACAGTTTGTATCCATCAGTAGGTGAAAATTTAGATTTTTTAAATTCTAATAATTTAAAGACAGATTTTTTATATAGAAATCTTGATCAATTAGCTTGGCAATACTGTAATAAAGGTTTTTTTAATTTTAAAAATTATATTCCTAAAATAGTTTCAAGCTTTAGTTAAAACCAACGAACCATTCCAATAATTCCAGCGGTTGCATAAAAAAATTGCAAAAATAAAATTCCTTTATGACCACCTCTATAGGCCCAAATTCCAATTAAAATGGCTGACAATAACAGTAGACAAAAACCAAAAAATTCTATGCCTATATTTAAAGCGACAAACAAAGAATACAATATTGCAGTTATAACCCCTGCCCATTCAAAAATTTTATTATTCATAAAAGTTTTTTAAAATTATTATAAAGGATTGTAGAATAGTTATTCATATCTTTCATGTTATCTTTTGCAGATTGATCAAACTTTTTTAATGCACCATTACCAAGCTGATCTTCCAAAGCTTTTTTATACTCCTGAACACATCCCCATTCATTAACCGTAGTATCCTTGATTTCTATATGAAATTGAATTCCATAAGCATGATTTTGATATTTAAAAATTTGATATTTTGTGATTGGAGAAGAGGCTAATAAAGTTACATCTTTATTGTTTTCAATACCCTGAACCTCATAAGAATGCCATTGTAAACTTTTAATTATATCAGGAAATTTTGAAAATAATTTATCTCCATTTTTTTCGTTAGAGAAATTTATATCCATAATACCAATTTCCGCTGGTTTAGATTTAACCACTTTTCCGCCCACTACTTCTCCTAAAAGCTGACAACCTAAACAAAAGCCTAAATAAGGTTTTTTTAGATCTACAACTAATTCTTTAATTTTTTTCTTCTCTTCTATTAACCATGGGTATTCCTTCTCCATATAGGTATCCATTGGTCCTCCCATGCAAAACATTCCATCAAATTTACTTAAATCATCTGGTATTTTTTCACCTTCATCTAACTCAATGGTAGTTAAGTTAAATCCATCAGCTAACATTAAATCTTTAATGTAACCTGGATCTTCTATTTTGATATGTTGTAATACTATTATGTTCACTAAGCTTAGCTTAGCTTAGAACACTTCTTGGAACAATATTTTACTCTATCCCAATTAATCCTCCATTTTTTTCGCCATGTAAATGGTCTTTTACAAACCGGACAAATTTTTGTTGGTAAATTTTCTTTTTTCATCAAATTGTATTTAGTTTAATAAATTTATCAGCTTCAGATAAAATTAATTTTTTTCTATCAAATTTCATTTTATCAAATATTCTTACCATCATCGAAAGACGAGGATTTTTTAAAAAAAATTTTCTATTTCGGTCAATGAATCTCCAATAAAGACCATCCATGGTGTTACACCACTCACCTTTTTTAAAATCCATCATTTTCATAAAATATGCAGATCCACAAATATAAGGTTTGGTCGCAAAAATTCCTCCATCACTAAATAATCCCATTCCATAAACATTAGGAACCATCACCCAATCTGAAGAGTCTACGAACATTTCCATGAACCATTTGTAAACAATTTTTGGCTTAATTTCACAAAGGTTCATAATGTTGGATAAGATCATTAACCTTTCAATATGATGTGACCAACCATGATTAACGGCATTTTTAATTGCATAATCCAAAGGTGGAAGACCAGTGGTCCCATCATACCAAGAACTTTTCATTTTTCTATTTTGTTTAAAAAAATTTCCAGTTTCCATTTCTTGAGAATAGGACTGATAAATTCCACGCATAAATTCTCGCCAACCAATAACCTGGCGAATGTAGCCCTCTAAAGAATTCATTCTAATTTTATTTTTTTTATGAAAGTCTAAAATTTTTTGGATAACAAATTCAGGAGTAATTAAACCTAAATTTATATAAGGACTTAATGCACTATGAAATAGAATATTATCTTTTTGATCAACTGCATCCTCATAATCACCAAATAAGTTTGATTTTTCTTTTATAAAAAAATTTAAAAGTTTAACAACGTCCTCGTATTCAGTTGCAAACCAAAAATTATTTGTACTCCCTGGGTGATTTTTAAATTCCTTTTCAATAATAGGCTTTAGTTTTTTTGTATGACTGGTTTCATTTATTTTTGGAAGTTTAGGAATTGAAATGTTTTTAGGTAATTTATTTCTGTTATCTTCGTCAAAGCTCCATTTCCCCCCAATTGGATTTCCATCTGAACCCATCAATATCCCTGATTTTTTTCTAACATCTTTATAGAAAGTTGCCATAAAAGGTTTTTTTGATTTTGATAAATAATTTTTAAATTCAGCTCTTGAATTTAAAAACATAGGAGTTTGAAAAATATTCCAGTGTATTTTTTCTTTTTTTAAAAATTGTGAAATTTTTTTTTCAAAAAATTTATCCTCTACTTCAAAACTTGAAATTTCTTTTACTTTTTTTTGTGTAATTATTTTTTTTAATTTTTTTAAATAATCATCATTAAATTCTTTATCTTCGATTTTTAAGTAATCTAATTTAAATTTGTTTTTTCTTAACCCGTCAGCATAAGAACGCATTGAAGATAAAAATAATAAAATTTTTTGTTTATGATGCTTTTCATAAGTGCATAAACCCTTGTCTTCAGCCATAAAAAATAGGTGGTCTTTTTTGAAGCGGTCTAGGTATTTTATTGGAAATAATTGATTACCAAGTATAAAAAATAACTTCATAATTAAATATAACTAATAAAATTTTTTATGTCAGAAAAATATGTAATTTTTGGTGCGACAGGTTCTATTGGATCAAGTTTAGCGGAACAATTAAAAAACTCTGGAAACAATATTCATTTAGTTGGAAGAAATGAGAGTGAACTTAGTTCTATCTCTGAAAAACTTGGATGCTCACATACAGTTGCAGATGTTTTAGAGGATGGGTTTATAGAAAAAGTTAAATCAGATATTTCTGAAATTAAAGGCCTAGCTTATTGCGTGGGTTCAATTGATTTAAAACCATTAAGAATGGTGAATGAACAAGACTTTCAAAAATGCATGAAACTTAATCTTTATTCTGCTGTAGAAGCTATTAAAGGATTTCAAGAAAGTTTAAAAAAAAATAAAGGTTCGATAGTATTATTTTCAACCGTTGCTGCTCAAAGAGGTTTTACTAACCATGCAATCATAGCCTCAGCAAAAGCTGCTGTTGAAGGATTGACGGTTTCTCTTGCAGCAGAATTTGCTCCGAACATAAGAGTAAATTGTGTGGCACCAAGTTTAACAAAATCTAAAATAGCAGAACCAATGTTAAAGAATACTGCTATAGCCGAAGGTATTGCAAAAGCACACCCCCTTAAAAGATTAGGCGAAGGTAAAGACTCTGCCGCTCTTGCTAAATTCTTGCTAACAGAAGATAGTTCTTGGGTTACAGGCCAAATAATTGCTGTAGATGGTGGTAGATCTAAACTTTCATAAAGTGGTCAAATATTTTATATCGATATTTTTCTTTTTAATATTTTCATCGAAAAGTTTTTCTGAAAATTTTACTTTTAAAAAATTGGCAGATTTAAACGAGCCATGGGGATCGTCTTTTATAAATAATGAAGAGCTTGTTATTACTGAAAAAACTGGAAAAATAAAAATAATAAATATTATTTCTGAAGAAGTTTATGAAGTTGAACATAACTTAAATTATTTTGTTCACGGACAAGGAGGTTTATTAGATATTATATACCAAGATAATTACTTATGGATTTCTTATTCAGAAAATAGAGGGGATTGGAAAACTAGTACATCAATTGCAAAAGCTAAATTAAATAAAAAAAATTTAGATTTCAAAAATATATTTCAAGCTGAACCACCAATAGAATCTGGTTATCATTTCGGTTCAAGACTAGCTATAAAAGATAATTATCTTTTTGCTTCTGCTGGTGAAAGAGGTGGTGGTATGATTGCTCAAGATCCAACAAATCATCCTGGAAGTATTATCAGAATTTATTTAGATGGTAGTATTCCAAAAGATAACCCTAAGTTTGAAGGTAAATCAAATTGGTTACCAGAAATTTATCAAATTGGTGTTCGTAATCCTCAAGGCCTAACCTATTCCTCTTTTGATGGAAAAATTTATGCAAGCAACCATGGTGCAAAAGGTGGTGATTGGTTTGGTGAAATAAAAAAAGGAGAAAATTATGGTTGGAAAATTTTAGGTTGGGGTGGAACAAATTATTCAGGCTCAAAGATTGGACCTAAATGGAAACAAGGTTTTACAAAGGCAATCCAATACTGGGTACCTTCAATAGCAGCAAGTGCTATAACTATTTATAAGGGAAAAGAATTTAGTGAATGGAATGGCAAAGCGTTAATTACTTCTTTAAAAGATAAATCAATGAGAAAATTAAACTTTAAAAATTCATCTAAGATTGAAGAAACAATTATTTTCAAAGATAAAATTGGGAGAATAAGAGATATACAGGTTCACCCGGTTAATGGAAAAATATATTTTCTTGCGGGAAACAGTTTATGGTTAATGGAGAAAAAAAAATAATATGAAAGAAAGACCTTATCATCATTTACCTGATGGTACTTTCAGGAATCCAAAAGGATCTCCAGTAATAATATCCAGATCAGGAAAATTTTCTTATAGAACTTTCAGTAAATTAAGAAAAAAAGTTGATTTATCTTATCCAAAAGAACATGTGATTGAAAAAGAAAAAGTATTAGCTGATTTAGAAAAATATAAAGATAATAATTATATTGCTTGGATAGGTCACGCGACGTACCTTATAAAATTAGGTGGAACTACAATTATAACAGATCCTGTATTTTCAAAGAATGCTGGACCACTTATCTTTGGTCCAAAAAGATTTACTAATCCCGCAATAAAATTAAATGAGATACCCCAAACAGATATATTTTTACTTACTCATAATCATTATGATCATCAGGATATGTCAACAATTAGAAATTTTCCTTTTAAGGGGGCAAAAGTATTAACACCATTAAACCTCGGTAAATATTTTAAAGGATATAAAGATGTAAATGAAATGGATTGGTATGATAAAATAATTATAAATGAGGATTTGAAAATTTCTTTACTTCCTGCAGTTCATTGGTCAAAAAGAAGTTTAACAGACACTAATAAAACTTTGTGGGGTAATTTTTTAATAGAACATAAAAATAAAAAAATTTTATTTGCATGTGATACTGGATATGGGGAAATCTACAAAGAACTGGGTGAAAAATATGGTCCTATAGATCTGACAATGATTAATATTGGGGCTTATAATTTCAAACCAATGTTTGATAAAACTATATATCATACTACACCAGAGGAAGCCCTGAATGTTGCACAAGACCTAAAAAGTAAAAAAGTATTAGGAATGCATTGGGGAACATTTGTTTTGTCATTAGAGCCAATTATGGAGCCCCCAATTAGATTTAAAGATAGTGCTGAAAAATATGGTTTTAGTAAAGAAGATGCTATTATTTTTAAAATTGGAGAAGTGAGTCCTCTAGATAAATTTTTATAGAGTTAAATACTTAATTGCAAAAAATATAGTCCCTATAGATGCAATAGTAGAAACAAAAATTGCTTTAATTATATTTTCGGGACTTACATTATATGCAGCACATAAAACTATAGAAGTAACTCCGCAAGGCGCAACACTTACAAAGAAAGCACCTGGTATTTCAGCTGGCAATCCTGCATTAAAGATCGCTAATCCAATTAACAATAAAATTATGGGGGAAATGACTAATTTTAAAACTGAAATAGAAACAGATAATTTATTAATTACATTTTTAGTATAAAACGAAAGAATTATGCCAATTGCAAACAATCCAACTGGTGAAACACATGCTGCAAGTTTAGACAAAGTGTATTCAATCGGTGTTTGATCAATATTAAAATTTAATAATAAAAATAATAGACCTATAATTATTGAAAGAATAAATGGGTTTAAAAATAAATTTTTAATAAAGTTAAATAAATTTACATTTTGTTTTGTAGATAATTCAAGAAAAAAAGCAATTATAGATAATAAAATTATCCCATCCATTAATATGATGCTTGCAACTTGTGTGATTACATTTTGTTGAAAATAAATTTCTGTTATTGGCAAAAGCAAAGTCACATGGTTTGATAATGCAACTGTTAAAGCCCAAATAATTGACTCTGGGATTGATCTTTTAAAATATTTTGAAGTAATTAAGTAAGCGATAATTCCACATATCGATTGCATAATTAAATAAGAGAAAATTTGTTTGAAATCTACTTGTCCAATTTCATTTTGTGCTATTAGTTTAATTATCAATGCAGGAACTGCAATATAGAATAAAAAAAGATTTAAAATTTTTGCATGACTAAGGTCTAAAACTTTTAACTTACCAAATACAAACCCTAAAAAAGTAATAAATATAAATGGAGTTAGTCCTAAAAAAATTGTGAACATAAATTATTTAATCGTTATTCTATGCATTATTCTATTTCCTTTGAAGGGTGTTGCCTGATGGAGCATAGATCTGTTATCCCATATAGCCAATTGATTTTTTTCCCAAGGCAATGAAAATTGAAACTTCTTCTTAATTTGATGATTAAATAAAAATTTTTTGAACTTTTCTTGATTTTTTATCTTTGAACTAAAACCAACAAAATGTCCTGGACTGCAATAAATCGAATATTTTGTACTGATTTTCCTAATTATTTTATGTGAAGATTTAAGTTCTTTAATATTTTTTCCTTTTTCTTTTTCTCTTTCTTTTGTTGTAACCGAAATCGGACCCTCAGAGGAATATTTACCTTTAATATTTTTAAATTTTTTTTTTATTGGATTTGGTAATTCTTTATAAGCAAGATATTGAGAACAAAATTCTGTATTGGCCTTTCCTTTTTTTGGCACAAGTTTTGAAAGCAACATTGTAAATCTTGGTGGCTTTTTTGTATAAATGGAATCTGTATGAAATTGTTCACCAAAACTTGGTCCTTTATCTGTTGATTTTCTTTGCACTACTGTAATTTGAGGAAATTTTTTATTTAAACCTTTTAGTCTTGGATAGTTGGCTAAATTTCCAAAATATTTTGCAAACTTAATGAAAAGTTTAGACGTTAATTTTTGTTCCTTAAAATATAACATTCCATATTTATTCAATGCTTTTTTGATTTTTGAAATATCTTTATTTGAAATATCTTTTAAGTTGACAATTATTTCTGCTCCAATATTTTTTTTATTTGGAATTATTTTAAACATTTTTGAGAAAAAATTTTTTTAAGTGGTTTATAGTTTGTTTAGGACTTTCCTCTGGAATGAAATGATCTGAATTAATTTCTGCACCATAAATTTTTTTATTTGTATATTTTTGCCAAATTTTAACCGAATTAAATTGCTTTCCAACTACTCCTTTTTTTCCCCACAAAACTTGGATAGGAATATTTAATTTTTTATTTCTATCTTTTTTATCATGCTCTAAGTCTATAGTGGCCGCAGCTCTATAGTCTTCACATGTTGCATGAATTCTTTTAATTTGTTTAAAGGCTCTAAAATATTCACCCTCAACTCTTCCAATCGCACGTTTAGATGTCCTATTAAACCTACTATGTAGCCATCTTTTAGGGTCTGCCATTATCATTTTCTCTGGTAAAGGTGCAGGCTGTATCAAATAAAACCAATGAAAATATCCTTTTGCAAATTTCATATCTGTATGCTCGTACATATCTAGAGTTGGACAAATATCTAATACACTTAAAGCCATAATTTTATTTCTATAATCTCTTGCCATTCTGTGTGCAACTCTCCCACCTCTATCATGTCCTGCAACAAAAAATTTTTTAAAATTTAATTTACTCATCAATTGAACCATATCTTTAGCCATTTCTCTTTTAGAATAATTTTTATGATTAATTCCACCAGGCAGAACCAAACTGTCCCCGTATCCTCTAAGATCAGCAACTATTACTGTGAAATATTTACTAAGTTCAGGGGCAGTCTTGTGCCACATTATATGTGATTGTGGATATCCGTGAAGTAGCAATAAAGGAGGACCATTACCTTTAAATCTACAAAATATTCTACCCTTGTTTACCTTAACAAATTTTTTTTTAAAACCATTAAACATGATTAAACTATTTAATTATTTAATAGTTTATTTTTCGCCTTTTCAAATTCCTCTTGAGAAATAATTCCTTTTTCTTTTAAATCATTCAATTTAGTAAGTTCATCACTTAAATTGCTGCTTTGTTCATCAGAAGTCTCACTTGTCTCCCTACCCTCACTTTCAGCTTCCTCTTTCTCAGCTCTATTAGCTTCCTTAGACTTAAAACCATTCATAATTGCCATTCCACCTAAGTATAAAACATAAGCCATAATAGGAATAACCAATCCAAAAAAAATTATTTTTTCCATAATTTAATCTTCATCTTCCTCACGCCATTTTTTTTCATACATTAAATATGCAGCGTATATTACTGATACAGTACCTACAATCATACCATAATCAAAACCAGTTTGCTTGTCATGCAAATACCAACCTAACTGTGTTGCCCCAATAGGTGGAACTGTAAGAAGCAAAAAAATTATACCAAATCTGTATGGTCGTTTAGGTTTTTTCATCCTAATAAATTAACAGATTACAGCTTATGGTTTAATTATTAAATTTGCGATCTTTTGAAACAGTCAATCGTATTTTTAAGCAAACAAGCAATGGTCATTGGACCTACACCGCCTGGAACTGGTGTAAGTGCTTTTGCATTTTTTGAAACTTCATCAAAATGAACATCACCAACTATACCGTTGTCAGTTTTATTTATACCAACATCAATAACAATAGCATCTTTTTTAACCCAATCTCCTCTAACAAGTTCGGGTATACCTACAGCTGCAACAATTATATCTGCTTCTAAACATTCAGCTTTTAAATCTTTAGTTTTTGAATGAGTTATAGTTACTGTGCAATTTTCTTTTAAAAGAAGTTGTGTCATTGGTTTACCATTTAAATTTGATCTACCGACAATCACAGCTTTTTTACCAGTTAAATTAGGTTCAATTTTCTTTATCAACAAATAACATCCAAGCGGAGTACAAGGTATTGAACTTTCATAACCAGATGAAAGATTACCTACGTTCATTGGATGAAATCCATCTACATCTTTTGAGGGATCAATAGCTTCTATAACCTTCTGCTTATCAATATGCTTAGGTAAAGGAAGTTGAACTAAAATTCCTGAAACAGTTTCATCACTGTTTAGCTCTTGAATTTTTTCTAGAACAGTCTTTTCTTCAACTGAGTCTGGATATTTAATTACTTCAGATTTTAATCCTACCTCATTTGCTGACTTCTCTTTATTTCTTACATAAATCTGACTAGGTGTTAAATCACCAATCAGTATTACTGTTAAACCTGGTACTTTATTATATTTTGATTTTAACTCTGCAACTTCTTCCTTTAACTCTGCTCTTAATTCAGCGGCTGCTTTTTTTCCATCAATTAAAATCATATTTCTCTTTTAAAAAATCATTGGTGCGATGTACAGCTTCATACACATTTCGATAAACCAAATCAATAAAAGAAGAATGATTGGAGAAATATCTAGTGAACCTAAATTTGGCAAAAAACCTCGAATTTTATTTAGGAAAGGCTCGGTTAATTTGTAACTAAACTCTAAAATTGCATACACAAACCTATTTTGAGTATTAAGAATGTTAAAAGCTATTAACCAACTTACAATAACATTGGCGATTACAACATAAGAATACAATTTTAAAATTTGTAAAACTAAATA
>CACMRS010000012.1 GCA_902616165.1 uncultured Pelagibacteraceae bacterium | reverse complement strand
AACCTTTAATGGTTTCTCTCGCAATAATTTTACCTCCTATTGCAGCTTGAACTGGAATCATAAAGTTATGTCGAGGTATTAAATCTTTTAATTTTTCACAAACCTCTCTCCCAGTTTTTTGCGCAAAGTCTTTATGTATCATCATCGCTAAAGCATCAACTGGTTCTCCATTCACTAAAATACCAAGTTTTACCAAATCTCCTTCTCTATGCTCAATAATTTCATAGTCAAAACTAGCATAGCCACTAGTCATAGATTTTAGTCTATCATTAAAATCAAAAACAACTTCATTCAATGGTAACTCATAATTCACTACAGCTCTATTACCTGAATAACTTAGATTGGTCTGAATTCCTCTCTTATCCTGACATATTTTTATAATTGAACCTAAATATTGGTCAGGTGTAATAATAGTTGCCTTAATCCATGGCTCTTCGATATATTTTATTACAGTTGGATCAGGTAAAGTTGATGGATTTTGAAGATCAATTATGCTTCCGTTATTAAGATGAACTTTGTAAACAACACCAGGTGTAGTCGTTAATAAATTAACATCAAATTCTCTCTCTAATCTTTCTGTTACAATTTCCAAATGAAGTAAACCTAAAAATCCACATCTAAAACCTAATCCTAAGGCAGATGATGACTCGGGCTCAAATGAAAAACTTGCATCATTTAATTGTAATTTAGCTAAACCATCTTTAAGTTTTTGAAACTCAGAACTATCTACTGGAAATAACCCACAGAACACTACAGGTTTACTTGGTTTAAATCCTGGCAGAGCATCTTTTAAAGGTTTTGAAGCATCACAAATCGTATCTCCAACTTTTGTTTCAGACAAAACTTTAATTCCTGTTGTAATAAATCCAATTTCACCCGTTTTTAACTCAGTTATGTCTACTGGTTTTGGAGTAAAAACCCCAACTTTTTCAACAATATACTCCTGATTAGTAGACATCATTTTTATTTTCATATGTTTTGAAAGTTTTCCATCAATCACTCTCACTAAAATCACTACACCTAGATATGTATCATACCAACTATCAACCAATAAACATTTTAGATCTGCAGAACTTTGTCCTTTTGGAGCTGGCAATGTTGTAATAATTTGTTCTAAAATATCTTCTATTCCTTCCCCAGTTTTACCTGAACACGGAATTGCACTTTCGGTATCAATTCCTATAACTTCCTCAATTTGTTTTTTTGTTCTATCTAAATCCGATGCAGGTAAATCAACCTTATTTAAAACTGGTACTATCTCATGGTTGGTATCTAAAGCTTGGTAAACATTTGCTAAAGTTTGAGCTTCTACCCCTTGTGTACTATCTACAATCAAAATTGAACCTTCACAGGCATATAAAGATCTACTTACTTCATAACTGAAATCTACATGACCTGGGGTATCAATGATATTTAAAATATAATTTTTTCCATTTTTAGCTTTATAATTTAATTTTACAGTTTGTGCTTTAATAGTGATTCCTCTTTCACGCTCAATATCCATAGAGTCTAAAACTTGAGCTTTCATTTCTCTTTCAGTTAATCCACCACAACTATGAATAATTCTATCGGCTATAGTAGATTTTCCATGATCAATATGCGCAATTATTGCAAAATTTCTTATATTATCAATTGAACTCATTAATTATTTTAGGAACGAATTTTAGCACCAGTTTTATTTTCAACTGTTTCTATTATCAAATTATTAGTTTTTTCTAAATCATTATCCGTTAATGTTTTTTCCAATGATTGAATAGTAACACTTATAGCAACTGATTTTTGATTTTCAGGAATATTTTCTCCTTCGTATACATCAAATACTTTAATGTTTGAAATTAAATTTTTATCAATATTTGATATGACACTTACTATATCTTGCACACTTATTTTTTTATCAACAATAAATGCAAAATCTCTCTCGGATTTTTGAAAGTCGGATACTGAATATTTTGTTTTTTGATCTTTTAAAGGTTTTTTTGGCAGTTTTAAATTATCTAGAAATATTTCGAAACCTACTAAAGACTCTGTTTTAATATCTAGCGTTTTGAGGATGTTTGGATGAATTTCACCAAAATAAGCAGCTGCCTTATCTTTTCCCTTATTTAAAAATATTCTGCCTGATTTTCCTGGATGATAATAATTGGGACTTTTATCATCTATGTAGAATTTTTCAGTGTCATAACCAGCTTCTACTAAAGTTTGTATCACATCTCTTTTAATATCAAAAATATCTATATTTCTCTCTTTTTCAATCCATGAAAGTCTAGATTTTTTTCCAGCTGACAAACCACAAACAACTGTATTTTGTTCTCCAGGTTGTGAACCATAAAATATTGGCCCTATTTCAAATATTGATAAATCTTTAATTCCTCTATCCAAGTTTTTACTTATGTACATTACTAAATTTGAAAAAATTGAATTTCTTAATACCTGTAATTCGGAGCTAATA
Organism: uncultured Pelagibacteraceae bacterium; assembly: GCA_902616165.1. Lineage (GTDB taxonomy): Bacteria > Pseudomonadota > Alphaproteobacteria > Pelagibacterales > Pelagibacteraceae > Pelagibacter. The sequence continues at coordinate 19,141 of CACMRS010000012.1, read as the reverse complement.
GGATTTACTATTTTTATTTCTTTATTAGCCTCTTTAAAGTGATCATTATATTTAGAGTCAGTAAAAGACCAAGTAATTGCTTCTAAATATCCTTTAGATGCTACTGCCCTTTGAAGAAAATGAAATAACTTTTGAGTTGAATTTAAGGTGTTTTTTAATCTTTCTTTAATTGGATTTTCTATTTTTATTTTTTCATAGCCACTAATTCTTACAAGTTCCTCAACTATATCAATTTCTTGAACAATATCTGGTCTCCAAGATGGAACTGATAGTTTAAAGAATTTTTTTTCTTTTTTTAATTTAAAACCAAGTTTTTCTAAAATAATTATCATTTCTTGATTTGAAATTTTAAAGCCAGTAACTTTTTCAAATGTTTTTGGCTCAAATTTTATTACTTTGTTTTTAAAAGACTCAATTTTCTGAATATCTATTTTACTAGTTTCACCGCCACAAATTTCCTTAATTAAAAAAGCTGCTTTATTTAATCCATCTTCAATAGATAACTGATCAATACCTCTTTCGAATCTAAATTTAGCATCTGTATCGATATTCAATTTTTTTGCAGTTTTTCTGATTGATCTTGGGTCAAAATAAGCCGACTCTAATAAAACATTTTTTGTATCTAGCTCTGTACCAGATCTTGTTCCTCCGATAATTCCTCCTAGGCCTAAAACACCTTTATTATCGCTTATTACACACATTCCATTATCTAGTTTATAATTTTTATTATCTAGAGCAGTGAATTCTTCTCCTGACTTTGAATTTCTAACAATTATTCCCTTATCAATTTTGTCAGCATCGTATGCATGCAAAGGACGATTAATATCAATCATCACATAATTTGTTACATCTACAATCGCAGATATTGGTTTTTGTCCTATAGAAATTAATTTATCTTTCAGCCATTGAGGACTTTCCGTATTTTTGACGTTAGTTATCAGGCAGCTACCAAAAGATAAACAGCCTTGATTTTTTTCTTTTATTATTTTTACTTTTAAGGTCTGTTTTTTATAAGATTTAATTTTTTTATCTTTTTGTGGTTTTAAGTTTCCAAATCCTGCAGCTGATAAGTCTCTCGCTATCCCCCGAACACCAAGACAGTCTGGTCTATTTGGTGTAATTGATAAATCGATAAGATTAGAACTTGATTTAGAAAAATAACTTTTTCCAATATTTTTTGCATATTTAGATGACGACAGCTCAATGATCCCATCGCTTTCATTTGATAAATTTAATTCAGACTCGGAACATAACATTCCATAGGATGTAACATCTCTGATTTTAGCAACAACAAGTTTAGTTTTATTTTTTGGGATTATTGCACCCGGTGGAGCATATACGGTAAGAAGGCCCTCTCTTGCATTCGCAGCCCCGCAAACAACTTTTTTAATTTCTTTGTTACCAACATGAACATCACAAACTTTAAGTCTGTCTGCATTAGGATGTTTTTCTGTTTTTAAAATTTTAGCTATCTTAAATAAATCTAATCCCTCAGATAAGTTTTCTATACTCTCAACCTCAAGACCTATGTCTGTTAGTTTCTCAAGAAGTTTATCTTCGTTAGCACTTATTTTTAAATGATCTTTTAACCAATCATAAGTAATCTTCATCTGCTTAAACCTCTGTAATTTGAAGGAACATCAAGTGGATCAAAGCCAAAATGATTTAACCATCTGTAGTCACAATCAAAAAACGCTCTTAAATCATTAATGCCGTATTTAAGCATTGCTAATCGGTCTATACCTATACCAAAGGCATATCCTTGATATTTAGAAGGATCTACTTTTACATTTCTTAAGACATTAGGATGCACCATGCCACAGCCTAAAATTTCAAGCCACTTATCTCCTTCCCCAATAATTATTTTGCCATCTTTTATTTCATAACCAATATCTACTTCAGCAGATGGTTCTGTGAATGGAAAATGACTAGGTCTAAATCTCATTTTAATTTTTTCGACTTCAAAAAATTCTTTAATGAAATAATTTAAGCATCCTTTCAAATGCCCCATATTAATATTTGTGTCAATATGCAAACCTTCTACTTGATGAAACATTGGTGCGTGTGTTTGATCACTATCAGATCGATATGTTCTTCCAGGAGCAATGATCTTAAATGGGGGATTGTCTTTTAGCATAGTTCTGATTTGAACTGGTGAAGTATGAGTTCGTAACAAAACCTCTTTGTTTTCATCTAAGTAAAATGTATCATGCATATCTCTTGCTGGATGATTGTCAGGTGTGTTTAAAGCAGTAAAGTTGTTATATTCATTTTCAACATCAGGACCTTCCTCAACACTGAATCCTATTTCAGAGAAAATAGATGAAATTTCATCAATAGTTTGTGATACTGGATGAACTTTTCCTCTAACGAATGGTCTTTCGGGTAAAGTTATATCAACTTTTTCCTTTTCTAATTTTTCGTTTATTTTTTTTCCCTCTATCTCACTAATTTTAGAAGTTATTAAATTCTGAAGTTCGTCTTTAACTTCATTTAAATCTGATGCAAATTTTTTTCTATCTATCTCTGGTATTGATCCTATTGTTTTAAATTTTGATGAAATTAAACCATTTTTACCAAAGAGCTCAGTTTTAATTTCATTTATTTGATCAATGCTTAAATCATTTTCAAGCTTTGATTTAAACTGATCTCTAATATTTTTTATCTCTGACATATTAGTAGATTATTTCCTTAAGAAATAAAAACAATAGCGAAGATTAATTTAAAGCTGATTGAGCTTTTTGTACAATTGTTTTGAATGCTTCTGGGCTATCATAAGCAATTTCAGCAAGAATTTTTCTATCTATTGCAATACCGCATTTATTTAATCCATTGATAAATTTTGAATAAGTTAGGCCTTCAGCTCTAACTCCAGCATTGATTCTCTGTATCCACAATGATTTAAAGTCTCTTTTTTTATTTCTTCTATCTCTGTAAGCGTATTGCATGGATTTTTCCATAGCTTGCTTAGCAACTCTAATGGTATTTTTTCTTCTGCCCCATTGTCCCTTTACAGCTTTTAAAACTTTCTTATGTTTAGCTTTGCTAGTAACACCTCTTTTAACTCTTGCCATTATTAACCTCTTAAGCTGTAAGGCATGTATGACTTAACAATTTTTCCATCTTGTTTAGACAATGTTGTAGTGCCTCTTAGTTTTCTTATTTGTGAATTCGTTCTTTTGATCATACCATGTCTTTTACCTGCTTGAGCAGAAATAACTTTTCCCTTAGCGGATATTTTAAATCTTTTTTTTGCTGAGCTTTTTGTTTTTAGTTTTGGCATAATTCTGCGGACTTATACAAAGAAAGATATAATTTTACAACCTCTATTAAAGCTTATAAAGGCTGAATTACCATGATCATTTGCTTACCATCAAACTTGGGATGCAATTCTACCTTACCGATATCCTTCATATCTTCTTTAATTTTGCCCATTAGTTCATTTCCTAAATGGGAATGCTGAAGTTCTCTACCTTTAAATCTTATAGTGAATTTGACCTTATCTCCTTTAGCTATAAATTTTTTAGCGTTTTTAACTTTAAATTCGTAATCATGAGTTTCCGTAACAGGTCTCATTTTAATTTCTTTTAAAGAGACAATTTTTTGTTTTTTCTTTGCAAGATTTGCTTTTTTTTGAGCATCATACTTATATTTACCCATATCCATTATTTTACATACTGGTGGGTTTGCATTAGGTGCTATTTCAATTAAATCTAAACCTTGGTTTTTTGCCATGGAAATAGCTTCATTAGTATTAATCACTCCAAGATTTTCTCCATCACTTGCTATAACCTGGACATCTGGAGATGAAATTCTGTTATTAGATCTAGGACCTCTATCCTTAGTTCTTCTTTGAAAATAATTTTGTTTTAAATCTGCCACTTATTTTGATGATGCTTTGTTTAAAGCAGAGAATGTTTTTAAGAATTTATCTATACCCATATTTTCTTGTTTATTAGAGTCTAATCTTCTAATCGTTACAGAATTGGAGTCAACTTCTTTTTTACCACAAATTAACAAAAGCGGGATCTTTTCTAAAGAATGATCTCTTATTTTATAATTTAAATTATTATTTTTTAAGTCTACTGCAGAACTAATGCCTGCATTTTTAATTTTTTTAGATACTTCAACTGCGTAATCATTAAATTCATCTGAGATAGGTATTACCATGGTCTGCAAAGGAGATAACCAAAAAGGAAATTTACCTGCATAGTTTTCAATTAGAATTCCAACAAATCTTTCTAAAGAACCAAATAACGCTCTATGCAACATAACTGGAACTTTTTTAGTTCCATCTTTATCAACATATGATGCATCTAATCTTCCAGGTAAGTTTAAATCTACTTGCAAAGTTCCACATTGCCAATCCCTACCGATTGCATCTCTTAAAACAAATTCGATTTTTGGACCATAAAATGCACCTTCACCTTTATTAATAGTATAATCTAACTTGGAAGCTTTAACAGCTTCAAGCAAAGAAGCCTCTGCTTTATCCCAAATTTCATCAACCCCAACTCTTACTTCAGGTCTATCTGCATATTTAAGAATTACATTTTTGAACCCTAAGTCTTTATAAATATCTAGAATTAAACTAGTTACTTCTAAACATTCACTAGTAATTTGATCTTCAGAACAAAATATATGCGCATCATCTTGAGTAAAAGCCCTTACCCTTAATAATCCATGTAAGGCTCCAGATGGTTCGTACCGATGTACTTTTCCAAATTCTGCAATACGTAAAGGAAGGTCTCTATAGCTTTTTAAACCCTGATTAAATACCTGAATATGTCCAGGACAATTCATTGGTTTAATTGCAAATACTTTTTCATCAGGGGTTTCTGAAGTATACATATTTTCTCCATATTTTTCCCAATGACCAGATTTTTCCCATAGTTGTCTATCTAATATTTCTGGTGTGTTTACTTCTTTATAACCAGCAGCATCTTGTCGACTTCTCATATAGTTAATTAATTTCTGAAATAGAGCCCATCCTTTTTCATGCCAAAATACTGATCCGGGACTTTCTTCTCTAAAATGAAATAGGTCCATTTCTTTTCCAAGTTTTCTATGATCTCTTTTTTCTGCTTCTTCTATTCTTTTCAAATATTCATCTAGATCTTTTTGAGTTGCCCAACTCGTACCATATATTCGTTGCAACATTTCATTATTAGAATCTCCTCTCCAATATGCACCTGAAACTTTTGTAAGTTTAAAATATTTTCCTATTTTACCTGTAGAGGAGAGATGTGGACCTCTACATAAATCATGCCAATCTCCATGAAAATAAATTGATACATCTTCGTTTTTAGGTATCGCTTCAATTAGCTCAGCTTTATAAATTTCACCTTTTTTTTTAAAATGGCTAACTGCCTTGTTTCTATCCCAAACTTCTCTTCTTGTTATTTCGTTCCTATCAACAATCTCTTTCATTTTATTTTCAATTTTTACTAGATCATCCTCTGTAAATGGTTCTTTTCTAGCAAAGTCATAATAAAATCCATTTTCAATTACAGGTCCAATAGTAACTTGGGTGCCAGGAAACAATTCTTGAACAGCCATAGCTAAAATATGAGCTGTGTCATGCCTTATGGTTTCCAAGCCCTCAGGATTTTTTGAGGTAAAAATTTTTACAGAACAATTATTTTCAATCAAAAAATCAAGATCTTTAAGCTCACCGTCAACACTTATGACCATGGCTTGTTTAGCTAATGATTTACTAATTTTTTCAGCTACTTCAAGTCCAGTAACTTTATTAGGAAAATCAATATTGTTTCCGTCAGGTAATGTTATTTTCGGCATTTAATTTAATAATCTTTTATACTCTGAATAAGTAGAAAAGCACATTTTTTCAACATTAAATTTTTGGACTATGTTTTTTCTTCCCTCTGTACCAATTGATTTTAATAGTGTTTCATCCAAATAAAGAAGTTTTAAAATTTTTTTACTTAAGGATTTAGCATTTCCCGCTTCATATAAAAAACCTGTTTTTTCATCTATAATTGTTTCATTAGAACCACCAATATTACTTGCAATAATTGGAGTCTCCATTGATTGTGCTTCAACAGCAACTCTTCCAAAAGCCTCTGGTTCTGTTGAGGCAGAAACTACAATATCTGACACCTTATAAGCCAAAGCCATGTCCTTACAATGATCTATAAATCTAATCTGCTTTGACAACCTATATTTTTCTGAAAGTCTAATTAACTTTTTCATATATAAATCTCTACCTTGATCACTACCCAGAATAACAGCATAAAATGCTTCGTAACCCAATTCTATATTTACTAAATTGACTGCCTCGATAAAAACTTCTTGTCCCTTCCAATATGTCAGTCTCCCTGGTAAAAGAATAATTTTTTTATCCTTTTCTATATTCCATTTTGTTAGTAATTTTTTTTCATCAGACTCAAATTTTGTTGTTGGATCAAAATAATCAACATTAATTCCTCTAAAAATAACTAACAATTTTTTCTTTTCATTTAGATATTTAGAGTAATTTTGTTTAATATGTGAAAATATAAAATTAGACCCTGCAATTATTAAATCAGATCTTGTCATAATAGAATTATAGAACTTTTTTAAATTATTTTTGAAGTTGTATGTTCCATGAAATGTTGTAACAAATTTTCTACCAGTTAGTTTCGTTGCTAATAAACATGACCAGGCTGGAGCTCTACTCCTTGCGTGAACTATAGAGATATTATTAATTAAAATTATACCAATTAAAATTATAGCATTTATTAAAATTAACAGTGGGTTTTTGCTACTTACTGGCAACCAAAATACTTTTACTTTTTTTTTATCTACAAATTTTAGTAATTCACCACCACTCGTAACTATAAAAGATTTACAATTGTTTTCGGGTAAGTAATGGGCGATGTCAAAACAACCTGTTTCGGCTCCTCCATAACCTAATTTTGGTATTACTTGTAAAACTTTAAAATCAGATGACATTTGATATGATTATATATTAATAGACAAAACTTATAAACGATTATGGCAAATTTCAGATTTCATAAAATATCAAATACAAAGAAAATTAGACATATTGCTAAAATTTTTAAAAATAGTTCTTTTATAGTTTTTTTACACGGTTTTATGTCAGACCTTAAAGGGGAAAAACCAAATGCATTTTTAAAGTTTGCCAAAAAAAATAAGGTAAGTTTTTTAGCACTTGAATACTCTGGACATGGCAAATCTTCAGGTAAATTTATAAATGGAAATATTTCAAAATGGAGTAAAGAGACGTCTATTCTAATAAGAAAATATGTAAAAAAGGAAGACTTTATATTAATTGGTTCAAGTATGGGTGCATGGATTTCGCTCAATCAATTCAAAATTTTCAAAAAACAGATTAAAGGATTTTTAGGAATAGGGGCTGCTCCTGAATTTTTAGAAAATTTAATGTGGAAAAAGTTTACCAAAAAAATGAAAGAGGAAACATTGCGTAAGGGTATTTATCAATTGAAACATGGTAATTATGAATATCCAATTACTCTACAATTAATAAAAGATGGAAGAAAAAACAAAGTCTTAAATAAGAAAATAAATTCAAATATTAAAGTAACAATGGTACATGGTGAAAAAGACGAAGCAGTTCCTGTCTCATATTCAAGAAAGGTTTTAAGATTATTTCCAAAAGCTAAGAAAAAATTAAATATTATAAAAAAAGGTGATCACAGTTTATCAAATAAAAAATGGTTAAATATTATTTTAAAAGAGCTTAAATTATTAATTTAGCTAACTTTTTTTATATCTTTTTTTAAAGTAATAGGATTTTTTAATTTATCCAACATTTCTTTAGGACACACCTGAACAAAATTATTTACTTCATCATCAAAGTTTTCAATTATTTTTTTCGATAATTGAGACTCAGTTTCTTTAAAGTGCTCACTGACTAAATTTTTTAAATATTCTTTCCAATAATCTGTCTCTACATTTTGCCAAACTACTGACTCTGGATTTACTTTCTTTTCAAATTGTTGAGATTTATCATATATAAAGGCCATTCCACCTGTCATACCAGCTGCGAAATTATCACCAACATCTCCTAAAATTGCTACAGTTCCACCAGTCATATATTCACATCCATTAGAATCGCATCCTTCAATTACTGTAACTGCACCAGAATTTCTAACTGAAAATCTTTCACCAGCTTGGCCAGCAGCAAAAAGTTTTCCTGAAGTAGCTCCATAAAGAACAGTATTTCCTAAAATTGTATTCTCATTTGAAATTAAATTGCTCTCTTCAGGTAATTTTATAGAAATAGTAGCTCCTGATAAACCTTTACCAACATAATCATTTGCATCTCCCTTTAATACAAGTTTTAAGCCTTTAGAAGAAAATGCACCAAATGATTGACCCGCTGATCCTTTAAAATTTAAAACTAAAAAATTTTCATCAAGTTTTTCATAACCATATTTTTTATACAATTGATGAGAAATTCTTGTGCCTACTGCCCTGTGTGTATTTTTTATTTGATATTCTTTTTCAATTTTTTCAGAATTATCTAAAGCTTTTTCAATTTCTGGCCAAATTTCTTGGTCAAGAGTATCTGGTACACTATTTATTTCTTGATCCTCACAATACCTTGGATTATTTCCAGTATCAGCTTGAACAAATAAAGGATTTAAATCTAAATCGTCTAAATTTGGAGAACCCTTACTAACTTGTTTTAACAAGTCTGTCCTACCAATCACTTCATTTAATGATTTAAAACCTAAATTTGCTAATATTTCTCTTACTTCACTTGCTATAAATGTGAACAAATTAACTACTTTTTCTGGAGTTCCAGTAAATTTTTCTCTGAGCTTTTCATCTTGAGTGCAAACGCCTACAGGACATGTATTTGAATGACACTGCCTTACCATTATACATCCCATTGCAACTAATGCTGTAGTAGCAACACCATATTCTTCAGCACCCATCATTGCAGCTATCACCACATCTCTTCCAGTTTTAATCCCACCGTCTGTTCTTAATGTCACTTTATGTCTAAGATTATTTAAAGTTAATACTTGGTTTGCTTCCGTCAAACCCATTTCCCATGGTATTCCAACATACTTAACACTAGTCTGTGGTGTTGCTCCTGTTCCGCCATTATGTCCAGAAATTAATATTATATCTGCTTTTGCTTTAGCTACACCAGCTGCAATTGTTCCTACTCCAGAGGAAGCAACAAGCTTAACTCCAATTCTTGCTTTAGGATTTATCTGTTTTAAATCATAAATTAGTTGTGCAAGATCTTCGATTGAATAAATATCATGATGTGGTGGTGGTGATATTAAAGTAACTCCAGGGGTTGAATGTCTAAGTTTAGCAATCTCCTCTGTAACTTTAAATCCTGGTAGCTGACCTCCCTCACCAGGCTTAGCACCTTGTGCGATTTTAATTTCTATCTCATTACAATTATTAAGATAATTAACTGTAACTCCGAATCTTGCAGAAGCTATTTGTTTTACTCTTGAGTTTGCGCTGTCACCATTATCTAAAACTTTAAATCTAGTTGAGTCTTCACCACCCTCTCCGCTACATGAAGCACCTTTGATCCGATTCATACCAGTTGCCAAAGTTTCATGTGCCTCTTTCGACAAAGCTCCATGAGACATACTCCCACTTCCAAATCTTTTTAAAATATTTTCTATAGGCTCAACCTCAGAAATATCTATAGGACCATTTAATTTTTTTTCTCTAAAATCAATTAAATCTCTAAGATTTATTGGTGGTAAACTATAAATACCTTCTGCATATCTTTTATAAGCATTATAGGAATTAGATCCAACAGCGCTTTGAAGTAAATGAATTAATTTTCCCTGATATTGATGTGTTTCACCATTTTTACGGTATCTGTATATACCACCTATCGGCAAGATAGTTTCGGAACTTTCAAATGCCTCTTTATGAATTTCTCGAATTTTTTTCTCTATACCCGTAAGACCAATACCTGAAATTTTAGAGACAACTCCTGGAAAATAATCTGCAACAATTGTTCTGCTTAAACCTACAGTTTCAAAGTTGCATCCACCTCTATAGGAACTTAGAACTGAAATACCCATCTTAGACATAATTTTTAATAGACCTGCATTTACTGATTTTATGTATCTCTCTACACATTCATCAAAGCTAAATTGACCAAATAATTTCTTTTCATAACGCTGAAATAAGCTATCAAATGCTAAATATGGATTTACAGTAGTTGCTCCAACTCCTATTAAAGTTGCAAAAGAGTGAGTATCTAAAGCCTCTCCAGATTGAACATTTATTGATACATATCCTCTTAGTTTTTTTTCAATAAGGAATGAATTGATTGATCCAACCGCTAAAAGCATTGGTATTGGAAGTTTTGAATTAGAAAGCTCTTTGTCACTTAAAATCAATTGAGTAACTCCCTGTCTTACTGCAATTTCAGCTTCTTTTTGAATTTTTTTAATTGAGTCAAATAAAGTTTCTTCCTCAGAAAAAGTACAATCTATTATAGATGAATTATTGCCAAAAAAATTTATAAATTTTTCAAACTGAGAATTTGATAATATTGGACTATTTAAAACATAAATATTTTGCTTTGTTAAATTATCAAAATTTAAAATATTTCCAAGATTTCCAAATCTTGTTTTCAAACTCATAACCTTGTTTTCTCTTAAAGAGTCTATTGGTGGGTTTGTGACTTGACTAAAATTCTGTCTAAAAAAATGGTATAACGGTCTATACCTATCTGACAAAACAGCCAATGGTGTATCGTCCCCCATAGATCCAGTTGCTTCTTTAGCATCTTCTGCCATAGGATGCAGTATGAGCTCAAGATCTTCTAGACTTATTCCAAAAGTATATTGCCTTCTTCTTAAATCATCTCCCGAAAAAAAATTTTTTTCATCTGAAATAGGTAACTTATCATCTAGGTCGATAATTTGTGAATTAAAGTGTTTATACTCTTTGGCTAAATAATCTTTTATTTGCTTGTTTGTAAATACTTTTCCTTTTTCTATTCTAACTCCAATTATTTCCCCAGGACCCAATCTTCCCTTTGACAAAATTCTTTTTTCATTTAATTCAATCATTCCTGTTTCAGAACCTGCAAATAATAGTTTGTCTTTTGTAATTGCGTATCTTAAAGGTCTTAATCCATTTCTATCATTTGCAGCTATAACCCACTCATTATCAGTTCCAGCAATAGCAGCTGGTCCATCCCATGGCTCCATTGTACTGTTCAAAAAATTAAATAATTGTTGGTGATCTTTTGGTAGAGTTTTATTTTTTTTTGACCATGCGTCTGGAACCAACATAAGCTTAGCCAAAGGCGCGGGCTGACCAGATATATTTAATAATTCAAAAACATTGTCTAATGCAGCAGAGTCTGATGCTCCCTGTTGTATAACAGGTTTTAAGTTCTCAACATCCTCAAAAAGGGGACTGTTCATCTCTTGTTCATGAACTTTCATCCAATTTTTATTTCCTCTATAAGTATTAATTTCTCCATTATGCGCTATAGCTCTAAAGGGTTGAGCTAAATTCCAGCTAGGCGCTGTATTTGTTGAAAATCTTTGATGAAAAATAGCAAACCTTGAAACAAATCTCTCATCTTTTAAATCAAGGTAGAAATCTGAGATAGCTTCAGCTAAAAACATCCCCTTGTAAATGATAGATTTAGAACTCAATGAACAGATATAAAAATTGTTTAAAGATTTTTTAAAAGCTTCATTTTCTATCTTTCTTCTAGTTTCATAAATTTTTCTTTCTAAATCTTTATTTATTAATTCTGGATTATAAGGTTTAAACAATACTTGGATAATTTCAGGCATTGTTTGGAATGCCTTTTCTCCTAAAACTTTTGGATTAACTGGAACTTGTCTCCAACCGTAAATACTAAAATCATTTTTTGTTAATTCGCTTTCTACAATAGTTTTGCAACTTTCTTGCGCTGCATAATCATTCCGAGGCAGAAATATCATACCCACACATATTTCAGAATTGTCATGTGTGTGTCCTGTCACTTCTATCTTTTCAATGAAGAAATCTTTTGGTATTTCAACATGAATTCCAGCTCCGTCGCCAGTTTTCCCATCGGCATCTACAGCGCCTCTATGCCAAACTGCTTTTAATGCTTCAATACCATACTCTACAACTTTACGAGATTTTTTACCTTCAGTTGATGCAATTATACCAACACCACAAGCATCATGCTCCATATCTTCTGAATAAACATTATTTTCTTTTAAAAGGTGAAGGTTCTTTTTATAATTATTCATTAAGCCACTCTTTTTTCCACTTTAGATTTACTCTCTAGATAAGTTTTAATTGAAGCTGCTGCATCTCTTCCATCTTTTATCGCCCAAACAACTAATGAAGCTCCTCTAACTATATCTCCAGCTGCAAACACCCCTTTTATAGTTGTTTCCATAGTATCAAAATCTGTTTTAATAGTTCCCCACTTTGTTACTTGTAATTCACTACTATCAAATAAATTCGGTAAATCCTCAGGATCAAAACCTAGTGCTTTGATAACCATATCTGCTTTTGTTTCGTAACTTGAGCCTTCTTGTACTTGTGGCTTTCTTCTTCCTGTCTCGTCTGGATCACCTAGTTTAATTTGATCTACAATTATTTTTTCTACTTTATTTGTACCTTTAAATTCCTTAGGACTTGATAACCAAACAAATTCAACACCTTCTTCTTCTGCATTTGCAACTTCTCTCGCAGATCCTGGCATATTTTCTTTATCTCTTCTATACAAACATTTAACAGATTTTGCCTTCTGTCTTATAGAAGTTCTCACACAATCCATTGCTGTGTCACCTCCACCAATTACAACAATATCTTTACCTTCTGCGTTTAAAATTCCTTTATCAAACAACTCAACATCATCACCTAGACCTTTTTTATTAGATGCTGTTAAAAAATCCATTGCAGGAAAAATATTATCAAGATCATTTCCAGGTAAGTTTACTTCTCTTGCTTTATAAACTCCTGTAGCAATTAAAATTGCATCGTGTTTTTTTCTCAATTGGTCTAGACTTGCATCCTTACCAACTTCAAAATTTTGAACAAATTCAATTCCTCCATCCTTTAAGAGTTTTGTTCTTCGCTCTACAACTTCTTTTTCTAATTTAAAATTTGGAATTCCATAAATTAATAATCCTCCTGCTCTATCATATCTATCGTAGACAGTTATTTTATACCCATTTTTTCTTAATTGTTCTGCAGCAGCTAAACCAGCAGGACCTGCTCCTATAATTCCTACGCTTTGATTTTTTTCATTCGTTACCTTAATTGGTTTTACCCAGCCCTGAGCCCAAGCATTATCTGTAATATATTTTTCTACTGATCCAATAGTTACTGTCCCATGACCAGACTGTTCAATTACACAATTTCCCTCGCATAATCTATCTTGGGGACAAATTCGGCCACACACTTCAGGCATATTGTTTGTGCTTTGGGATAATTCATAAGCCTCTTTTAATCTTCCCTCAGCTGTGAGTTTAAGCCAATCTGGAATATTGTTACTTAAAGGACAATGAACTTGGCAAAAAGGTACTCCACATTGCGAACACCTACTCGACTGTTCTTTAGCTTTTTCATTGATATACTCGTCATAAATTTCGTTAAAATCTTTCTTTCTCGTATCAACTTCTCTTTTAGGTGGAGTTTGTTGACCTATTTTAACAAATTTGAGCATTTTATCTGGCATAATATTATTTAAGTTTTGGCAAAATATACCCTGATTTATGTATATAAAGCATAAAATAGGTCATATATATTGACCTTAATTTTTAAATTATTACCGCCAATTAACACATTTTTAATTATTGCATAGCTATTATGCTTAAATCGAATTGTTTAAAATAAATACTTTATAAGTTACGAAGAAACAATGTTTCAAAATATTATAGAAGTTTTAATTCTCTCTGCAATTCAAGGATTATCTGAATTTCTTCCTATTAGTTCTTCTGCTCATTTAATTTTAGTTTCTACTTTATATGAATTTAAATCTAGTTCTTTGCTTATTGATATTAGCCTCCATCTAGGTTCACTAATAGCTATAATTTATTTTTTTAAAGATGAATTGTTTGATATCAGAAAAAATAAAAGAATTTTAAATTTAATTGTATTAGGATCTATTCCATTAATAATTGTTGGATACATACTTTATAGTACAAATTTAGTTTATCAGTTAAGAAATTTAGAAGTCATTGCTTGGACTACTTTAATATTCGCAATTATTTTATACATCTCAGATAAAAATCGATTTGATAAAAAGATTTCTTCAAATTTAAATTTTAAGTCAATAATATTTATAGGTGTTTTCCAAATTTTCTCTCTTGTACCCGGGGTGAGTAGGGCAGGAATTACTATAACAGCTGCGAGAATTTTAAAATTTAACAGAGTAGATTCGAGTAAGATATCTTTTTTACTTTCAATCCCAGCATTAGCTGGAGCTAGTGTCTTAAGCTTGAAAGATGTTTTTGAACAATCAATTCAGTTTAATTACTTAGTTTTTATCGCAATTATATCTTCTTTTATTTTTTCTTTTCTAACAGTTAAATTCTTTTTAATTTATATTAATAAATTTTCAATGAATGCGTTTGTAATTTATAGAATAATAATTGCCTTAATTTTATTTAGTTTAATTTATTAAGTATATTTCTTTTTAATTAAAGGTAGTAATTGAGACAAGAGAACTCCACATAGAATAAAAAAGCATCCAAGTAAATTATTAACATTTAGAATTTGATTTAAAATAAACCAAGCTGCTATCGTAGCAAATACTCCCTCAAGCGAAAATATAATAGCGGCTGGTGCAGGTGTAATATTTCTCTGTGCATAAATTTGTAGAACAAACGCAAATCCACCAGATAATATCCCAGCGTATAAAATCGAATAAATTTCCTTTAAAATATTATTTAAAATAAACTCTTCATAAATAATTCCAATTATAAATGAAAAAATAGCTACAATTAAAGTCTGCACAGCTCCTAAAGTAAGTGGAAGATTATATTTATTTATAATGATACCAGTAAAAATGATATGAGTGCTCCAAAATAAAGCTCCTAGAACAACTAAAGTGTCTCCTAATCTTACTGTTGCATCATGAAAATTTGTTAATAAATATCCTCCAATTAAACATAGAACTACAGAAGGCCATACACTCCAATGTATTGATTTTTTACCAAACAAAAAAATAATAATCGGTACCATTGGCACATAAAAAATTGTAAAAAAAGCAGCATTTGCAACATCTGTGTAAAGCAAAGCAACTTGTTGTAGTGCTGAGCCTAAGAATAAAGAAATTCCAATTAATAATGAATAAATTATGAAAGTTTTTTTATCTAATTTAAATTCTGATTTAAAATTTTTTAATTCAAATAAAATCATAAGTGGTATTATTGCTAAAAAACCAACAAAAAACCTCACAGCATTAAATGTAAAAGGACCAATATTATCCATGCCCGTATCTTGGGCAATAAAAGTTGTTCCCCAAATGAAAGTGCACAATAAGGCACTAAATAATGATATGGATTTACTCATTTTTAATTAGACAGCTAATTTATAAGCAAAATTTTTGCCTAAGTTTTCTTTTAGATCATTATTAAATCTAGCTGCTTCAGCACCATCAATAATTCTGTGATCATAAGATAAAGAAATTGGCAGCAAAGTCCTGGTTTGAAACTTCCCATTCATAAAAATTTGTTTTTTTTCTGATCTTCCTACTCCTAATATAGCAACTTCAGGATAATTGATTATAGGAGTAAAAAATGAACCTCCTATACCACCTAAACTCGTAATCGTCATCGAACCACCAAATAATTCTTTTTTATCAATTTTTAAATTTCTACAAAGTTCACTTACCTCTTTTAATTCTTTACTTATGAGAGAAATTTTTTTGTTATTTGCATTTCTTATTTTTGGAACCATTAATCCATTTGGTGTGTCAACTGCTATCCCAATATGGTAATATTTTTTTAAAGTCATTTTTCCAGTCTCAATTTCATCGATAGAAGAATTAAAACTAGGAAATTTCTTAAGAGATGCAACTAAAGCCTTTATTATAAATGCTAGAGGTGTAATTTTAATTTTTTCTCCAGTATACATATCTGTTAATGAACTTCTAAAACTTTCCATCTCCGTTATGTCGGCTTCATCGTGATTTGTAACATGAGGAATTGTTGTCCATGAATTTGTAAGATATTTAGATGATAATTTTTTTACTCTTGGTATGTCTTTAATTTCTATTTCACCAAAATCAGAATGTTCAAATTCGTTTTTAATTTTATCTGGTTTACTATCTTTTACTACAACGTTGTTTTTTGAATTAGATGAAACAAATTTTTTAATATCATCTTCAATAACTCTGCCATCTTTCTGACTTCCCGCTACTTGATTAATATCTACACCAAGTTCTCTAGCAAATTTTCTAGCTTTTGGACTTGCAGACGAAATGTCTGAAATATTATTTTTAGAAAATGTTTTTTCTTGGATTTCAGGTTTTATTACCTCAATATTTTTTGACTCTTTTTCAATTTCAGGTTTCTCTTTAATCTCTTCCTTTTTAACTTCTGAATCATCTATAGTTAAAATTAAGTCGCCCTCAGAAACTTTGTCTCCTACTTTTATTTTTAAATTTTTAATTTTACCCTCTAAATTTGATGGTATTTCTACGCTAGATTTATCGCTTTCAATTGTTATTAGAGCATCGTTTTTTTTAATTGATTGACCTTCGGTAACTAATACCTCAATAACCTCAACATCTTTAAAATCTCCGATATTAGGTACTTTAATCTCAGTTTCTGACATTATAATTTTGTTGGCATTGGTTTGTTGGTATCAATATTATACTTCTTCATTGCATCTTTTGCGTGTTTGGAAGTAATTAGCTGTTCTTTTGCTAAAATACTTAAACCATAAGCAACCAAATGTTCTTTATCTACCTCAAAAAATTTTCTTAAATTTTTTCTTGTATCACTTCTTCCAAAACCATCTGATCCTAAAGAATAAAAGCTTTTATTAATATAAGGTCTGATTTGATCTGAATTCATTCTCATATAATCAGATGCAGCCATAATTGGGCCCTCTGTTTCGCCCAGGCATTGCTCAACATAAGA
This sequence comes from uncultured Pelagibacteraceae bacterium, assembly GCA_902616165.1. Classification (GTDB taxonomy): domain Bacteria; phylum Pseudomonadota; class Alphaproteobacteria; order Pelagibacterales; family Pelagibacteraceae; genus Pelagibacter. Next base: position 2,048 of record CACMRS010000012.1, on the reverse strand, counting down.
TTTTTTAGGTTCTTTATCAGGATTCAAAAGATTATATCTTTCTACCTCCATTCCATCTTTTCTTAATTCATTAAAACTTGTTACACTCCATATCTCACTGTCAATTTGATAATCATTTTGTAAAATCTCTGCAGCAGACATCATTTCTCTTAAAATTGTTCCTGATCCTAAAAGTTGGATTTTGGTTTTTTTGTATTTGTTAAATTCTTTTATTTTATACATGCCCTTTAAAATACCTTCCTCGCAATTTTTATCTTTCGGCATTTCTGGGTGTGAGTAATTTTCATTCATTGTTGTAATATAATAAAAAACATTCTCATTTTTCTCATGCATTCTTCTTAGACCTTCTCGAAAAATTACCGCTAATTCATAATGAAATGTAGGATCATAAGTTACACAATTTGGAATAGTTGATGCAATTAAATGACTATGCCCATCTTGGTGTTGTAAACCTTCTCCAGCTAATGTTGTTCTTCCAGCTGTTGCACCTACCAAAAATCCTCTAGCCTGACTATCCCCGGCTGCCCAAGCCAGATCTCCTATTCTTTGGAAACCAAACATTGAATAAAAAATATAAATTGGGATCATTTCGATATCATGATTAGTATATGCAGTAGCAGCAGCAATCCATGAAGACATAGCACCTGCCTCATTGATACCTTCCTCTAAAACTTGACCACTTTTATCTTCTCTATAAGAACTTAATTGAGCAGCATCCTCGGGTTCATATTTTTGCCCCTCATGTGCATAAATTCCAATTTTTTGGAAAAAACCTTCCATGCCAAACGTTCTTGCTTCGTCGGGAATAATAGGAACCAGTCTAGGAGATATATTTTTATCCCTTAATAAATTTGTTAACATTCTTACCAAGGCCATAGTAGTAGACATTTCTTTTTCACCAGTTGATACTTTCATAAAATCGAAAATATCTTTTGAGGGTGCTTTGATTGGTTTAGCGAAAGTCGAACGTTCGGGTAAATATCCACCTAATTTAATTCTTCTGTCTTTTATGTATTTTATTTCTGGAGATTTTTCGTCAGGCCTAAAGTACTCAATATTTCTCACTTGTTCATCTGTTAAGGGAACATCAAATCTATCTCTATAGTACATCAAGTCATCAACATCTAATTTTTTCGTTTGATGAGTAGTATTTACACTTTCTCCTGATTTTCCCATTCCGTAACCTTTAATAGTTTTTGCAATTATCACTGTTGGGCTTCCTTGATGTTTAGTCGCTTTATCATATGCAGCAAAAACTTTATGAGGATCGTGACCACCTCTATTAAGTCTCCAAATATCTGTATCTGACATGCTTGAAACTAATTCTAATGACTCAGGAGATTTCCCAAAAAACTTTTCTCTTACATAAGCACCGTCTCTTGCTTTCATTGCCTGATACTCACCATCTACTGTCTCGTTCATAATTTTTATTAAATGACCAGTTTTATCATTAGCAAGCAACGAATCCCAATATGACCCCCAAATAACTTTAATTACATTCCAGCCAGATCCTCTGAAACTTCCCTCAAGCTCTTGAATAATTTTTCCATTACCTCTAACGGGACCATCTAATCTTTGAAGATTACAATTTATTACAAATATTAAATTATCTAAATTTTCTCTAGCAGCTAATCCAATAGCTCCCATTGACTCAGGCTCATCCATCTCCCCATCGCCTAAAAAGGCCCATACTTTTCTTCCTTCATCTTTAATCAAACCTCTATTGATTAAATATTTCATGTATCTAGCTTGATATATGGCAAGCATAGGACCTAACCCCATGGATACAGTGGGGAACTGCCAAAAATTTGGCATTAGCCAAGGGTGTGGATATGACGATAGACCCCCAGGTTTTACCTCCTGTCTGAAACTATCTAATTGTTTTTCATTTAATCTACCTTCTAAGAAAGCTCTTGCATACATTCCTGGAGCACTATGTCCTTGAAAATAAATTAAATCTCCTCCAAATTTGTTATTTTTTGCTCTCCAAAAATGGTTCATCCCAACATCATATAATGTTGCAGCAGATGCAAATGTACCAATGTGTC
>CACMRS010000011.1 GCA_902616165.1 uncultured Pelagibacteraceae bacterium | reverse complement strand
TTATAAAACTTTTTTTAATATTAACCCCAAAATAGCGGTTTTAGGACTTAATCCACATTGTGAGTCTGTTAATAAATTTAATGAAGATGAAAAAATAATACACCCTACTATTAAAAGTTTAAAAAAAAATAATTATAATATTTCTGGTCCTTATCCTGCTGATACTTTTTTTACAAAAAAAATAGAAGAAATTTTGATGTTGTATTAGGTATGTATCATGATCAAGTTCTAACCCCTATTAAAACTATTTTTGAATACGATGCTATAAATATAACTTTAGGACTGCCATTTATTAGAATTTCCCCAGATCATGGGCCAAATGAAAAAATGTTAGGTAAAAATAAATCAAATCCAGAAAGCCTGATAAAAGCATTTAATTTTTTGGACAAAAATTGATTAAAGCAAAAAAAAACTTAGGCCAAAATTTTTTAATAGACAACAATATTTTAGAGAAAATTACGAACGCTACTGATATCTTCAATAAAACAATTTTAGAAATCGGTCCAGGTACTGGAAATCTCACATCATACATCTTAAAAAAAAAAATCCAAAAAATATGTTTGTAATTGAAAAGGATAACGAACTAGCAAGCAATCTTGAAAAAAAATTTAATAATCAAATAACGATTATTAATGATGATGTTTTAAAAATAGATGAAACAAAACTTTTCAAAGAGCAGGTCACTGTTTTTGGTAACTTACCATATAATATTTCAACAGAAATTCTTAGCAAATGGATAATTAATTTAAAAAAAAACTTTTGGTTTGATTGTTTAGTTTTAATGTTTCAAAAAGAAGTTGCTGATAGAATAATTGCACAAGTTAATACTTCAAATTATGGAAGGTTATCTATAATTTCTAATTGGAAACTAAATATAAAAAAGATATGTGATATTAAACCTGAGTCTTTTTATCCTAAACCTAAAATAGATAGTTCCTTGCTATTTTTCTATCCAAAGAAAAGTTTTATTAAAATTAATAATCCAAATAATTTGGAAAAGATAACAAGAGTGTTTTTCAATCAAAGAAGAAAAATGTTAAAAAAGCCTTTTAATCAACTTTTCAATGGAGATCAAAAAGTTATAGATAAGCTTAAAATAAATTTAAATTTAAGACCCCAAAACCTTAGTTTAGAAACTTATTACAAACTAGCTTTTGAATATGAAAAATTAAGAAGTTAGCTTCTCAACATGACTTCTTATATAGTCAGGATCATAATCTTTAGATCCATTAGTTATAACTGCGTCTATCAATTTTGTTATTTTAAAATAACATTCATTTAAGTCATTATTGATAACTACATAATCATAATTTATCCAATGTAAGACATCTCTTTCAAATTGCTTCATTCTTTCTTCTGCAATTAATTTATCATTTGAATGTCTTTTTGATAATCTTTCAAATAGAACTTTTTTACTTGGGGGTAGTATAAAAAAAGTAATCAATTTATAATCTAATTTTTTATTCTTTATTTGATCAGCTCCTTGCCAATCAATATCAAAAAGGACATTTTTACTTTTATTTAGTTTGTCTATAACTGGTGTTCTTGTTGTGCCATAAAAATTATTAAAAACTTTAGCGTATTCAAGGAATTCTTCATTTTGGATTAATCTTTTAAATTCACCTTCATCAACGAAATAATAATCTTCGTTTTGGTTCTCGTTAGGTCTTGGTTGTCTGGTAGTATGTGATATTGAGATTTCAAAATTATCCTTTTCAGATAATTTTTTAACTAACGTAGTTTTACCTGCTCCAGACGGAGAAGATAATATTATCATAACTCCATCTTTTTCTGATGGCATTAAAATTTCTAGTTAGCTTTTCCTTCGATAAACTTAACTGCATCACCTACAGTTAAAATTTTCTCAGCTTCACTGTCTGAAATTTCAGATCCAAACTCTTCTTCAAAAGCCATCACTAGTTCAACTGTGTCTAAGCTGTCAGCACCTAAGTCATCTATAAAACTTGACTCCTCAGTAACTTTAGCTTCATCTATACCTAAGTGATCAGCTACAATTTTTTTTACTTTGCTTGAAACGTCTTCTGACATATTGATCCTTTTTTGTTATAAATTCTTAATAGTTTAAAAACCTATTTTGTCAAGCCATATACATGCCTCCATTAACATGCAAGGTCTCACCATTTATATAACTTGAGTAACTAGAGCATAAAAAAAGTACAGCATTTGCAATATCATCTGGCTCTCCGAGACGTGCTGATGGTATTTTTGATATTATAGTTTCTTTAAATTTATCATCTAATTTATCTGTCATGGCTGTTTTAATAAAGCCAGGAGAAATACAATTTATATTTAAATTTTTCTTGGCGTATTCAATCGCTAAACTCTTTGACATCGCAATTATACCTGCTTTAGAGGCAGTATAATTGGCCTGTCCTAAATTACCCGTATGTCCTACAACTGATGTAATGTTAACAATCTTTCCAGATTTATTTTTAAGCATTTTTTTAATTGCTGATTTGCTCATTAAAAAAGTTGATGTTAAATTAACATCAATTACTTTTTTCCATTCATCTAAGCTCATCCTTATTGCTAAATTATCTTGAGTAATACCTGCGTTATTAACCATGCAATCTAAACTACCACCAAGTTGTTTAGTTGCGTTTTCAACAAATTCCTCAATTTTATCGCTTTGAGAAATATCAAATTTTAATGTTTTAATATTTCCATATTTACCTTTTAGTTCCTCAAGTTTTTCTACTCTTGTACCTGAAGCTAAAATATTTGCTCCTGATTGATTTAATTTTTCAATTATTGAATTTCCAATCCCGCCTGAAGCGCCTGTAACGATAATGTTTTTACCATTTAAATCTATCATATTTTTAAACCTTCAATGTCACTTTGACTATTTATTGTATCAATTTTTACATTTCTATTAATTCTTTTTACCAGACCTGACAAAACTTTCCCAGGTCCTATTTCTATAAAATGGTCTATGTCATTTTTTATCATATTAATCACACTTTCTCTCCATCTAACTCTATTTTCTATTTGCTTAATCAATAGATTTTTTAGCTCATTTGGATCTTTAATTTCACTAGCAGTCACGTTTGAAATTAATTTATTTTGTCCATTTTTAAAATTTATTTTATTTAACTCTTCTGTCATAATTTTTGTTGCTTTATTCATCAAATTACAATGAAAGGGTGCGCTTACTGGAAGTTTGATGTTTTTTATCGAATTATCCTTTAAAATTTGAATTAAATTTTCTAAATCCTCTTTTTTTCCACTCAAAACAATTTGACCCTCAGAATTATCATTTGCAATTTGTGCTTTTAAATTTTCTTCATTTTCTCTTAAAATTTTTTCAATCACATCAACTGATGAACCTAATACAGCAACCATCCCTCCCTGCCCTTTAGGCACAGCGTTCTGCATTGCATCTCCTCTAATTCTTAGTATTTTTAAAGTATCTGAAAAATTAAGATATCCTGAGCATGATAAAGCTGAATATTCGCCTAAGGAATGTCCAGCAAAATACTTGGCTTTATTTAAATCTAAGTTAAATTCACTTTTTACAACATTAAATATTGAGTAGCTAATAAGATATATTGCCGGCTGTGTGTTGATTGTTAAATCTAGCTCTTCTTTTGGTCCTTCTAGAATAAGTTTTGAAATAGAAAAATTTAATGTATCATCTGCCTCTTTAAAAAGGTCTTTTACTATACTAAATTTATCATAAAGCTCTTTTCCCATTCCTACTATTTGAGATCCTTGACCTGGAAAAATTACTGAAAACATATAAAAAAAACTAATTATTTTGCCTTTTTAACTATTGTAATTGAACTTTTATAATAGTATATCCTCATTTTTTATTAAAGAACTTAAATGAATTTATACGAACATACAATTATAGCTAGGCAAGATACTTCACCAAGTGAATTAAAGCAATTAACAGAAAAATATTCTAAAATTGTTGAAAAAAATGATGGTGAAGTTGTTAAAACTGAAAACTGGGGATTACTAAACTTATCTTATCTAATTAAAAAGAATAAAAAAGGGAGTTACATACACTTTAAAATAAAAGGTAAAGGTAGTGTTATTAATGAATTAGAAAGAAATGAAGCTATAGATAAAAAATTACTAAGATATCTAACAGTTAGAGTAAAAAAATTTGACTTAGAAACAAACTATTTTGGAAAAAAAGAAGATAGTGAAAAAAAAGAAAGCACTAAAAACTAATGCCAAAAAGACAAAGTGGAAATAAAAAAGGTAAACAGAGTAACTTTGCAAAATTAAGTATTTTCCAACCAAATAAATATAAATTTAAAAAAACTTGCCCGTTATCAGTTAAGGGTGCTCCAGAAGTAGACTATAAAAATATTAAACTTTTAAAAAAATATGTATCTGAAAACGGTAAAATTTTGCCTTCAAGAATTACAAATGTATCTCAAAAGAAACAAAGAGAGCTATCTCTTTCAATTAAAAGAGCTAGAAACTTAGCATTAATATAAAATGAAAGTAATATTATTAGAAAACGTAAAAAGAATTGGATCTATTGGTGAAGTAATAGATGTAAAAAGAGGTTTTGCTAGAAACTTCCTAATTGCTAATAAAAAAGCTCTTTATGCATCAAAAGAAAATATAAAAGAAGTTGAAAAAATTAAAGCTGAGTTATCTAAAAAAGATAACGAAAAGAAAAAAGAGGCCTCTCAAATTGCTGAGCAAATAAATGGTAAAGAGTATTCTGTCAAAAAACTTAGTACAGAAAATAATGAATTATATGGCTCGGTTAAACCAACTGAAATTTCAAAACTAATTCAAGAAGAAAACAAAATTGATATAAAGCCCTCAATGATACAACCAGTTGAAGAAATAAAAGCTTTAGGAAAATTTAAAGTTAAAATTTCTTTACACTCAGAAGTTGATGCTGAAATTACAATTAATGTTTCTTCAGCTGATACAATTCAATAATTATACATTCTTTTCCCCAGTATTAATATATAATTTTATTTGATTAATTTTCTTGTAAGTTATTTCCATGGAAAACAATTTAAGTATAGTCAAAGATCAATTTAAAGAATTGCCAAATAATATTGAGGCCGAACAAGCGGTGATAGGATCTATCCTTGTAAGCAATGATATATTTGATGAAATAAATACAATAATTTCTAGTGTTAATTTTTTTGATCCAATGCATCAAAAAATATTTGAAGCCGTTGAAAGTCTTATCTACAAAGGAATGTTAGCTAACCCAATTACTTTAAAAAATTATTTTGAAGATGAAAAAGATGATCTAAATGTTCCAGAATATTTGGTTAAAATTACAAAATTTTCTACATCAGTTAGGCAAGCGATAGAATACTCAAAAATAATTTACGATATGTTTGTTAGAAGAGAATTAATAAAAATTTCTGAACAAACTATTGATAGTGCAAAATTAAATGATCTTGATACTAACGGACAATCTATAATCGAAAGTTCTGAAAGATTATTATTTGATTTAGCAGAAAAAGGTTCTTTCAACTCTTCTTTAGTAAAATTTGACGAAGCAATGAAACAAACAATTGAAATGGCTTCAGCTGCTTATAAGAATGATGAGGGAATCGTTGGTGTTCCAACTGGTTTAAGAGACTTAGATGATAAGCTGGGTGGTTTGCATCAATCAGATTTAATTATTATTGCTGGTCGACCATCGATGGGAAAAACTTCACTAGCAACAAATATTGCATTTAACGCTGCGCAAAAACTACAAGAGAGTGGTAAGAAATCGTCCATAGCTTTCTTTTCACTTGAAATGTCTTCAGAACAATTATCTACAAGAATTATTTCTGAACAAGCTAGAATTAGTTCTAATGATATTAGAAGAGGAAGAATATCAGATGATCAATTTGATAAATTTTTAGAGACATCAAAAAATATTTCTGAACTGCCCCTTTATATTGATGAAACTCCAGCTATAAGTATTGCTGCTCTGAGTAATAGAGCGAGACGTATTAAAAGGCTATTTGGTCTTGATATGATAGTAGTTGATTACATCCAATTAATGAGAGGAACTACATTCAATAAAGATGGAAGAGTTCAAGAGATTTCACAAATTACTCAAGGACTTAAAGCAATAGCTAAAGAGCTTTCTGTTCCTGTAGTAGCTCTTTCACAATTGTCTAGACAAGTAGAACAAAGAGATGATCACAAACCACAATTAGCAGACTTAAGAGAATCTGGATCTATTGAACAAGATGCAGATGTTGTAATGTTTGTTTACAGGGAAGGATATTATTTGCAAAGAAAAGAGCCAAGAGAAGCAACGGTTGAACACGCAGAGTGGCAAGCAAAAATGAATGAAGTTGCACATTTGGCTCAAATAATAATTGGGAAACAACGACACGGTCCTATTGGTAATGTAACTCTTGAATTTGAAGAAAGATTTACAAAATTTAAGGATACTCAATCAAGTTAAATTCCAATATAAAGAGCTTGAATGATAGCTCATTTTTATCAAAACGTTATACTTAAAAATCCCAAAGCAATATTTTTATTGTTAATTATTACTATTTTAAGTTTTGGTTACTATTCAAAAAATTTTAGGCTGGATGCTTCATCAGAAACTCTGTTAATAGAGGGTGACCCAGATTTAGCATATTTGAAAGAAGTCTCTGAAAGATACGGATCTAAAGAATTTTTAATTCTTACTTATACACCAAATGAGGGAATGGTAACTGAATCATCAATTAATAATTTATTAAGTTTAAAATATAAAATTCAAAGTCTCGACTGGGTCCATAGTGTAATTACTTTATTAGATATTCCGCTTTTAAATAATTCTAATGCACCTCTTCAAGAAAGACTAGAAAGCTTTAAAACTTTAAAAGACGAAGATGTTGATAGAAATAGAGGTTTTAAAGAAATTTTAAATAGTCCTGTTTTTAGAAATTTTGTAATTAGTGAAGACGGTAAAACTAGTGGGATTATTGTTAACATTAAACCATCTAAAAAGTTAGAAGATATAGAAAATAAATCAAAAGAAGAAGTTGAACTAATTAAAGATCAAATCAAAAAACAAAACCATCAGAATATTTTAGAAATTAGACAAGTTATTCAAAGTTATGGTGATGTTGGAAAGATTTATCTTGGAGGAATACCAATGATTGCTGATGATATGATGACTTTTATCAAAAGCGATATAATTGTTTTTGGTTTAGGAGTTCTATTATTTATAATTGCCACTTTATGGTTTGTTTTTAGAAATCTTCTTTGGATTGTAGTTCCTATAAGTAGTTGTCTTTTTTCTGTAATAATAATGATAGGATTACTTGGATTGCTAGGATGGAAAGTTACGGTTATTTCATCAAATTTTATTGCACTGATGTTAATTCTTACAATGGCAATGAATATCCATATGAGCACAAGATTTCTTCAACTTAAAAAAGATTTTCCATTAAAAAATAACTTTGAAATTATTTCCTTAACAACTTCAAAAATGTTTTGGCCAATTCTTTACACTGTTCTAACGACAATTTTTTGCTTTCTTATCTTTAATTTTTAGTGAAATAAAACCCATTATTGATTTTGGCTGGATGATGACTTTTGGTTTGATTACATCATTTATCATTACATTTACTTTGCTACCTACCCTTTTAAACTTTGCACCCACAAATAATATTTCAGTTAAAAAAGAACAGAAATCTAAAATTACAAATTTACTTAGTTTAATTTCTATAAATAATAAAAACTCTATCTTCTTAGTAACTGGAATAATTATAATATTCAGTGGTATTGGAATAAGTAAGCTTGAGGTTGAAAATAGTTTTATAAATTACTTTGATAAGAATACTGAAATTTATAAAGGTATGAAGCTTATAGATGAAAAGCTTGGTGGGACCACTCCTTTAGAGGTTATTATAAAATTTCCTGAGAAAGAAAACGTGAAAAAATCTGAAGAAGATGATGAATTTGAAGATTGGGGTGATGAAGAAGATACTAATGATGAAAAGTATTGGTTTACTAAAGATAAAATTGATCTAATTACATCTGTTCATAATTACTTAGATAGCTTACCTGAAATTGGCAAAGTTCTATCTTTTTCATCTATTATTGAGGTTGCTACTCAATTAAATAATAATAAGCCTTTAGGCACTTTAGAAATGGGAGTGCTTTATTCTAAAATTCCAGAGAGTATTAAAACTGAAATCATCGATCCCTATCTTTCTATTAAAGATAATGAGGCTCGAATTAGTTTAAGAATTATAGACTCGCAAAAAGATTTAAGAAGAAATGATTTAATTAACAAAATTAATTTTGATCTAAAAGATAAATTTGGTTTAGAGGATAAGGATTATAAATTAGCAGGTGTGTTAATATTGTTTAATAATTTATTGCAAAGTCTATTTAAATCTCAAATTTTAACATTGGGATTGGTTATGATTGGAATATTTTCAATGTTCATAATTCTGTTTAGAAATATAAAACTTTCATTGATTGGTGTTGTTCCAAATTTTATAGCAGCTTTTTTTATACTGGGAATAATTGGATTGTTAGGAATACCTTTGGATATGATGACGATTACGATTGCAGCAATTACAATAGGTATCGCAGTAGATAATAGTATTCACTATATTTACAGATTTAAAGAAGAGTTTAATAAAATAAAGGATTACAACAAAACATTAAATACCTGTCATTCAACTGTTGGGGTTGCTATACTAAACACTTCAATAACGATTGTTTTTGGATTTTCAATTTTGGTCTTATCAAAGTTTATCCCAACAATTTATTTTGGTGTGTTTACAGGGCTAGCTATGTTATTGGCTATGATATCAGTATTAACTTTGCTTCCTGCTTTAATCTTAATTATTAAACCTTTTGGCAAATCATCTTAATGTTAGAAATCATAAAAGATTTTTATAAAGCAATATCGATAATTGATTTAATTTATTTAATTTTAACAATTCTTTCTTTGATAAATTGTTACAAAAAGGGCTTCATTTTAAGTATTCTCTCTATGGCTAAATGGTTGTTGGCATACATAATTACATTAATTCTATTTCCTAAAATTAAACCCTATGTAAAAGACATAATTGATAATGAGTATGTGCTCGATGTTGGTTTAGGAATAGTAATTTTTGTGGTTGTTATCTTTTTAGTCCTATTAATTAATAAAGGAATCGGTAAAGCAGTCAGATACACAGGAATCGGTGGCTTGGATACGACGTTTGGATTCTTTTTTGGTTTTATAAGAGCTTACATTATTTCTGTATGTATCTTTTCAGGTGTTCATATCGTTTATAATTATGATAAATGGCCAATAAATTTTGACAAATCATACGTCTTTCCATATTTAGAAAAAGGTAGTAGTTATCTGATAAAAGAATTTCCTAATGAAAAAACATATCAAGATTCTAAAGAAAAAATTACAGATCTATAATCCAAAACTAAAGGAAGAATGTGGAGTTTTTGGTATCAGCAACGCAAAAGATGCTTCGGCTCTAACTGCGCTAGGACTTCATGCTCTACAACACAGAGGTCAAGAAGGATGTGGAATAGTTACTTTTGATGGAGAGAAATATTATTCAGAAAAAAGATTTGGTTTAGTTGGTGATAATTTTAATAAAGAAGAAGTGCTTAATAATCTAAAGGGAAATTATGCAATTGGCCATAATAGATATAGTACTACAGGAAACAATATATTAAGGAACATCCAACCCTTTTTTGCTGACACCAATGCAGGCGGTATTGGAGTTGCGCATAATGGAAATCTTACTAATTCAATTGCTTTGAGAAATAAACTAGTTGAGGATGGAGCTATATTTTACACTACTTCAGATACTGAGACGATTGTTCAATTAATCGCTAAATCAAAAAGACCAAAAACAATTGACAAAATAATTGATGCAATTTTTCAAATTCAAGGTGGCTATGCATTAGTGATGTTAACACAAAACTCATTAATTGGGGTTAGAGATCCTTATGGAATTAGACCTCTTGTAATCGGTAAGCTTGGAAATAGTTATGTCTTGGCATCTGAAACTTGTGCATTTGATATAATTGGTGCAAAATTTGTAAGAGAAGTTGAAAATGGTGAAATAGTTTTAATTGAAAATAATAAACTGAAAAGTATTAAGCCCTTCCCTGCTAAAAAAGTAAGACCATGTGTATTTGAATATATTTATTTTTCTAGACCCGACAGTCTAATAGGGGGAAAAACAGCATATGAACATAGAAAAAACATCGGTAGAGAACTAGCAAAAGAAAATGATACCGATGCAGATATAGTAGTTCCTGTTCCAGACTCTGGAAATGCTGCTGCTATGGGTTTTGCTCAACAGTTAAAAATGAACTTTGAACATGGATTAATTAGAAATCATTATGTTGGGAGAACTTTCATTGAGCCAAGCCAAAAAATTAGGAGCTTAGGTGTAAAATTAAAATTAAATGCTAATCAAACTACAATTAAAAATAAAAAAATTATTCTAATTGATGATTCTCTTGTTAGAGGAACAACATCTTATAAAATTGTTAAAATGCTTTATGATGCTGGTGCGAAAGAAGTTCATGTTAAAATTGCATGCCCCGAAATAAAATATCCAGATTTCTATGGTGTAGATACACCTACAAAAAAAGAATTGTTAGCAGCAAATAAAACAAATGATGAAATTTGTGAATATATTGGAGCTAAATCTTTAAGATTTTTATCAATTGAAGGGTTGTATAAAGCTATTGGTTTTGAAAAAAGAAACGAAACATATCCACAATTAACAGATCATTATTTCACAGGTGAATATCCTGTTAAATTAGTGGATGAATTAGGAGATAATAAAATAACTCAGTTATCTTTACTAAGCACTGGATCAAATAATTAAGTTATGAAAATAGTTAATTTTACTGAAATGAAAAATGGAACTAAGGAAGATTATGAGCTTCTTGAAAAATTTGAGAAAAGGTTTGAAAGGCAAACAGCTGAGAGAATTTTAAATTATTTATCTAAACAAACTACTACTTTAGAAGGTTACAAAATAACTAGATTAGAACATTCATTACAAGCTGCAACAAGAGCATTTAAAAATAAAGAAAGTGATGAAATGGTTGTTGCAACTTTACTACATGATATTGGAGATGATTTAGCACCAATGAATCATTCTCAATATGCTGCATCTATACTAAGACCTTATGTTTCAGAAAGAACTTATTGGATTGTTCTGCACCATGGTCTTTTTCAAACTTACTACAGCGCTCATCATTTAGGTGGTGACAGAAATGCAAGAGATAAATTTAAAGACCACAAGTATTATCAAGACACTATAGATTTTTGTGAAAAATATGATCAATGCTCTTTTGACCCTGATTATAAAAGTATGACTTTGAATGATTTTAAGCCATTAGTTAAAAAAATATTCGCAAAAGAGCCTTATTATTATCTTTAAATTTAGGTATAAATCACTACTTACAGCGCATGATTGACTCAAAAGAAAAAATTATAAATTATTTTAAATCAGGTATTAAGGAGCCCAAAAATTTAAAAATTGGCATTGAGCATGAAAAGTTTTTATTTAATAATTCGGACAACAAAAGGATTAATTATTCAAAAATTAAAGAAATGTTTACAGCCCTGCTTGAATTTGGCTGGAATCCAGTTTTTGAAAAAGAAAATATAATTGCTCTTAGTAAAGGTGGTAAAAACATAACTCTTGAACCGGGAAATCAAATAGAATTGTCAGGAGATAAATTAAATCATATGCACGAAGCTTGTGCGGAGTCACAAGATTATTTGTTTGAATTAAAACAAGTTACTAAAAAATTAGACATAAAAATTGTTAGTGCCGGATTTGATCCAATATCCAGATTAAATGAAATCCCAAAGAATCCTAAACAACGATATGAATTAATGACTAAGGATATGCCTCTAGGTGGTGAACTTAGTTTGGATATGATGTATCGAACATGCGGTACACAGTTAAATATAGATTATAGCTCAGAGGAAGATTTTATTAAAAAGTTTAGAGTAGCAAACTCAATTGTACCCATTGCAATTGCTTTATTTGCTAATTCCTCAATTGTGGAGAAAAAAAATAGTAACTATTTATCTTATAGATCTAAAGTATGGCAAAGTACTTCTAGAGGTGGATTACCTAAGTTATTTTTCGAAAATATGAATTTTGAAAAATACGCAGACTTTGTAATTAATTTTCCTATATTATTTATACAAAATAAAGATCAGTATATTTCAGGTAGGAAATATATTTTTAAGGATTTTATGGAAAGAAAAATTCAAGAAATTAGAAATAGGTTGCCAACTGAATCAGACTTAACAACTCACTTAAGTACAATATTTACTGAAAACAGAGTTAAGAAATATATTGAATTAAGGTCAATGGATACCTGTGGTTGGGATTGTTTATGTGCAGGACCAGCTTTTAATATAGGTATGCTTTATGGAAATTTAGACGAAGTTCATGAACTAATTTCAACTTGGGACATCGATAAAATAATTAACGCTTATCTAGAGGTACCAAAAAAGGGATTTAATACTCAATTAATGGGTAAAGATCTTCTTCATTGGTCATCTACACTTTTAGATCTTTCAAGAAAAGGTTTAGAGGTTAGAGATGTTTTAAGTAAAAAAGGTAATAACGAGACTATATTCCTAAATCATCTACAAAAAGTAATTGATAACAAGACAACAAACGCAGATCATATGATTAGTAAATTTTCAAAAAACGAAAATTTAGATGAATTGTATGATAAATAAAATTGTCGCTGTTCAAGGAAATCATCCTTCTAAACTAAATCCTTTAACGGATACAAGTGTTTTTTTAGCAAACGAAATTCAAAAAAAAAAATATAAAATTTTCTATTACGATCCAAAAGACTTATCAGTTGTTAATTCGAAAGTTATAGCTACAGGTTTTTTTATTAAATTTAACTATAGCAATAAAAAATTTTATAAAATTTTAAAAAAAAAAAATCTAGAATTAAGCAAATGTAAATTTATTCTTATTCGCCAAGATCCACCTTTTAATCTTGAGTATATTTCAACAACATACATTTTAGATACAATTAAGACTAAAGTTAAAATAATTAACAACCCTACCTCTGTAAGGAATATTTCTGAAAAATTGTATTCATCTAAATACCAAAAATACATGCCAGCAACTATTTTTACTCAAAATATGGATGAAATTAAAAAATTTTTCAAAAAAAACAAAAAAGTCATTTTAAAACCTATCCATAGTTTCAGTGGAAATGATATTCATTTGTTAACTAAATTTAATCCAAAATTAGTTAATAAATTCATAAAAAAACATGATCATATCATGTGCCAAAAATTTCTTCCTAAAATAAGAAATGGAGACAAAAGAGTTTTTATTATTAATGGAAAAGTATGTGGTGCAATTTCAAGGGTTCCAAAGAAGGGTTCAATTTTAAGTAATATGAGTAAAGGTGCAAGACCAATTAATATCAAATTAACAATTAAAGAAATAAAAATTTCAAATCTAATCGCAAAAGACTTAAAAAAAGAAAATATTTTTTTTGCAGGAATTGATTTTATTGATCAAAAACTTAATGGAGATATTAATGTTACCTCTCCAACTGGACTTAAAACACTCTTTGAACTATCAGGAAAAAATTTAGCTAAAACTTTTTGGAAAGAGCTAAAAGCGTGAATAATCTAACTAATCAACAAAAAGGCTCTTTAATGGCATTTGTTGCTATTATGTTTATAACTCCTGACTCTTTACTAATTAGATTATCAAATATTGATACTTGGGGAATGCTTTTTTACAGAGGAGCAATACCATTTTTTGTAGTGTTAGTAGGTCTTCTTTTATTTTATAAAAATAAATTCTTAAAAGCTTTATTTAAAATTGGTTACCCGGGTATTTTTTATGTAATTAGTTTTTCTATTTGTAATATTACTTTTATTATCTCAATACAAAATACCAATGTAGCAAATACTTTATTAATGGTAGCTCTTGCTCCTATGCTATCAGCAATATTGGGGGCTATTTTCCTAAAAGAAAAACCGGATAATAAGACTTGGGTCGCTATTATAATTACCTTTATTGCTTGTGTTTATATTTTTTACGATTCATTAAGTCTTGGTAATTTTTATGGTGATTTATTTGGCTTAATAACATCTTTTGGATTAGCCTGTAACGCAAACATTGCAAGATACGCTAAATCTACCGATTTAGTGCCTGCTGCTGTAATTGGAAAATCTTGTGTTGCTATATTTGCCTTTTTCTTTGTTAAAGACTTTGCTTTAGTGGGAAATGATCTTTTTTATATACCTTTAATGTGTGTAATGTGTGTAGCTATACCTTTTGTTTTGGTAACTATAGCACCAAGATTTATAACTGCTGCTGAAGTTAATCTTTTTTTTCTTTTAGAGACAATTCTTGGACCTTTGTGGGTTTGGATGGTTATCAAAGAACAGCCTTCTCCTGAAACGATCTATGGGGGCATTGTAATCATTATCACGATAGCAATTCATTCTTTACTAGCCATAAAAAAAACACAAACCAAAACTACCTAGCGAAGAATTATTAAATTTTAAAAACTAAACATGCAAAAAGAAGTAAAAAAGTCTTGGGCTCTATTTATTGGGATAGGAGTAATGATGATTGCTCATGGATTGCAAATGCAAATCATGGGCATTCGGTCAGTACTTGAAGATTTTAGTGTTTTTACAACTGGTATCTTTATGTCAGGATATTATGTTGGATACTTTATAGGCTCAAAAACTACTCCTAGTCTTGTTTCAAAAGTTGGTCATATAAGAGTATTTGCTGCATTCGCTTCACTTGCATCTTTAAGTGCTTTAGTAGCAGTTGTTTATGTAAATCCACTTATGTGGACAATTAGTAGATTTATAACAGGTATAAGTTTAGTTAGTTGTTATGTGGTAACTGAGAGCTGGTTAAACGATAGAGCAACTAATAAAAATAGAGGGCAACTATTGTCTGCATATATGATGGTAATTTATTTTGGTTTAGCTCTAGGTATGCTTCTACTTAATATAAGTAAACCTGAAGCTTATGAACCCTTTATTTTGGTCTCTGTTTTACTTTCTGTTGCTCTAGTTCCTATTTTATTAACAAAAAGACCTGCTCCTAAATTTAAAAAAATTGAAACAATAAGTATTCTAGAACTTTATAAAATCTCACCTCTTGGTTCTTTAAGCTCTTTCTTTACAGGAATAATTCATGCAGCTTTCTTTTCTTTGATTTCTGTTTATGCAACGATCGCAAAATTTACTTTATTTGAAACATCTATACTTTTGTTTATTGCAACAATTGCTGGAGTTTTAGGTCAGGGTCCTATTGGTTATTTTTCAGATATTTTTGATAGAAGGAGAGTGATAGTCATAACAACATTTGGAAGTTCTCTTTTAGCATTAATTGCAATTTTAACTTCAAATGATCCTATACAAAATATTTACTATATGGATGAATTTGCTTTTAGAAAAATAATTTTTTTTATATCTGTTGGACTTTATACAAGTTTATGTCTACCATTATTCTCACTTAACCTCGCACATACAAATGACTTTGTTCCAAAATCTAAATTTGTTGCTGCAGGTGGTGGATTACAATTAATTTTTGGTGTAGGAGCTATTAGTGGCCCTATTTTGTGTGCAATTTTCATGGAATGGTTTGGATTAAATGGTTTGTTTATATTTTTAATTATAGCACACTCAATAATTGGTGTATTTGGTTTGTATAGAATGAAGGTTAGAAGCACTGTTGAAAATCCAGACTCAACATTCACACCAATTCCAGCAACAATTACACCTGCTGGATTGGAGCTAGATCCTGATGCGCCTGCAACACTCGTCGAAACTCAAGTTAATGAAACTGCGAAAAATTAAATATTAATTAACTCTATTTTATCACCAATATTAATTTTTGAAGAAGTGAGAATTTGACACCTTAGTCCACCCTTCCTCATAAACTCTTTAAGTATATTTTTTTGGTCAAGCATTTCAGTTAAATGTCTGCATGGACGACATAATTCAATCGCCTCTAATTCTACATTTCCAACCTTAAGTTTTTTTCCAATTAAATCATTTAATTTAATGCCTTTTGTAACTATATTTCTTCTGAAATCTATATAAGGAATATTAAGGCCAAATTTAATATTATATTCATCTATATTCTCTGACTCTATTAATGATAGTTGATTGTAAGGATCATTAAAATCATGAAAATGTCGATCACCTACTATTCCTTTATTTGCTAAGACTTCAATTGAATGTACTTCCGTGATAGGTTGATTATTGTCTGCAGCAATTCCTAATTTAAATACTTCGGCCATAAATTATTGAAGAAATGATTAAGCTCATATAATCTTTTCAGAATAATATGACTTATCTTTCATCAAATCAACTTAAACAGTATACAGATCAAGGGTACTTATACCCTATTGAAGTTTTGTCTAGTAGTGAAGCATTAGAAGCAAGAAAAGAAATAGAATTAATTGAAAAAAAAATGCCTAATGAAATAGATAATGCGGGAAGATATAATGTCCATCTAATTTCACCAAAACTTGATTCGATTGTTCATAATTCAAAAATTTTAGATGCAGTAGAAAGTATTATTGGAAAAAATATCTTAGTTTGCAGCACTACTTTATTTATTAAAAATCCTAACGAGCAAGGTTTTGTAAGCTATCATCAAGATGCAAAGTACATAGGATTAGAGCCACACAATTGGGTTACAGCATGGGTAGCTTTAACAGACTCAAATGAAAATAATGGGTGTATGAAAATGTGGCCTAAATCACATTTAAATATTAAGGATCATAATGAGAAATTTAATGAAGGAAATTTACTTACTAGAGGTCAGACAATAGAAAATGTGCCTGAAGATAAAGTTAAATCTATAGAACTTAAAGCTGGTCAAATGTCTTTGCATCATCCAAGAATAGTACATGGATCAGGAATAAATAAAAGTGATGATAGAAGAATAGGATTTGTTATCCAAAGTTATATAAGCACAAATGTAAAACAAACCCTAGGTAAAAATAGTGTTCAGGTTGCAAGAGGTAAGGATAAATATCATTATCATGAGGTTATACATAGAACTAACGATTTAATGAGTGATGAAAGTATTTTACTTAGAAAAAAAGAAAATGATCACTTGCAAGAAATTTTTTATAAAGGTGCAAAACAAAAAGGTTCATATTAATTAATGAAAAAAACGCTCAATCTTGGAGTAATTGGAATAGATCATGGACATATTTTCGATATGTTAGATGAAATGATTAAAGAAGGTTGTAGTTGTAATTATTTTTGGACAGAAGGAGATCCTTTAACTCTTCAAGAATTCAATAAAAAATACCCTAATATTAAGAGAAAAGAAAATAAAAAGGAAATATTGAATGACTCATCTATTGATATGATTTTAATATCCTCGATCCCTGTAGATAGAGCTGGTCATTCAATAGATGCTTTAAAAGCTGGTAAGGATGTTATGGTTGATAAGCCAGGCTGTACTACCTTAGATCAATTAAATAATTTGAAAAAAAATGTTAAAGACACTGGAAAGATCTGGTCAGTAAATTTTTCCGAAAGATTTCACGTTGCTGCAGTTGCTAAAGCTGAAGAATTAGTAAATGAAGGCAAAATAGGAAAAATAAAACAAACTATTGGCACAGGCCCACATAGACAAGGAAACTATGAAAGACCTGATTGGTTTTATAATCGTCAAAGTTATGGAGGAATTATTACAGACATTGGTTCCCACCAAATTCATCAATTTTTAGTTTTTACAAATTCAAATCAGGCAAAAATCAACCATGCATTAGTGGAAAATACGACAAAAAAAGAAATGCCTGGTTTTCAAGATTTTGGTGAATTAAACCTAACTGGTAATGGTGGTCATGGTTACATTCGCCTAGATTGGTTTACCCCAGATGCTCTTCCAACCTGGGGAGATGGAAGATTACTAATTCTTGGAGACAAAGGTTTTATTGAAATAAGAAAATATATAGATTTAGCAAAATCAGAAAAGGGTAATCATTTATTTTTAGCAAATAATGATGAAGTAAAACATATTGACTGCTCTAATGTTAAGTTACCCTACTTTAGTAATTTAATAAACGATGTTTTGAACAGAACTGAAACTGCATGTCCTCAAGAACTAACCTATCTTTCAATGGAACTTGCTATTAAAGCTCAGGAGCAAGCTGAAAAAAAATGAAAAAATATCAAGTAGCTATAATTGGAACTAATATAGGAGCAAAACATTTCGAGGATTTTCAAAAAGTATCTGAGAGATTTAATGTTCACACCTTATGTGGTTTAACCAGAGAGTCTATTGATAAAATATTAAAGTCAAATACAGAAACAAAAGTTTCTCTTAATTTTGAAGATGTATTAAAAGTTAAAGAAATTGATATAATTGACATTTGTCTTCCACCTCACTTACATTTTTCTTCTTGTAAAAAAGCTATGGAGGCTGGAAAGCATGTAATTTGTGAAAAACCTTTAGTCTCTAGTCTTAAAGAAGTAGATGAATTAGAAAAAATTAGCAAAGAAACTAGTAAAATTATTTTCCCAGTATTTCAATATCGATATGGTCTAGGATTTTCAAAGTTAAAAGCATTAATCAAATCTGGTTTAGCAGGAAAACCATTAGTTGCTTCTTTAGAAACTCACTGGAATAGAGGAAAAGATTACTATTCAAAACCATGGAGAGGAACCTGGAAAGGTGAACAAGGTGGAGCAATTTTAAGTCACTCTATTCATATTCATGATTTAGTTAGTATGATCCTGGGTCCTGTATCAAATGTTTTTGCAAAACTAACGACAAGAGTAAATGATATTGAGGTTGAGGATTGTGCTGCTCTTTCAATTGAAATGGAAACTGGAGCTCTAGTTACAAGTTCTATTACATTGGGTGCTGCAAACGATACTAGTAGACTTCGATTTTGTTTTGAGGGATTAACTGCTGAGTCAGCTGCTTCTCCTGAAAAACCCTATAGCCCAGCTGATGATGAGTGGACTTTTTTACCAAGAGCACCAATAACACAAAGTCAAATTGAAGATGTATTATCTAAAGTAAAACAAACTAAATCCTGGTATGCTGGTATGTTTGAGGAAATAGCAAATAAACTTAATGGTTTGCCTAGTGATGAGGTAACCTTAACAGACGCTAGAAATTCTTTAGAATTTGTCACTGCAGTCTATGCTTCATCAAGACAAAATAAAACAATTGAAATTCCAATAGATAAAAAAAATAAACTCTATAATTCCTGGCTCCCTATTTAAATTAATTAATTTTTGAATGTTTTAAATATGCTTACAGATATAAAATAAATATTTGAAACAACCCATAAAAACATTAAGAAAACCTCATATACTGGGTTTATGTTTAAATCCTTTATTAAAATTAACAAAATTGAAGTAATGAACCAAAATATTGCAAAAATAATTGATAAACTCTTAAATTTTTTAACTCTTAAAGGATGAATACATTTTAAAGGAGAAAATTTTAATAATATTAATAAAATTAAAAATACTAAGTTAAAATTTTGGCTGGTGCCAAAAATATAAAAATAAAGTACGATTACATTCCAAATAGCTGGAAAACCATCATAGTAATTATCATTTGTTAAAATATTCAAATTCACATAAGAATAAATAGATATAAAAATCAAAATTACAGGAATTAATAAAATAAACTGATCTGGTACATACCTAAACCAATAAATCATTACTGATGGTATTATAACATAGTTAAAAAAATCAATTATACTATCCAGCATTTTACCATCAATATGTGGTAAATTTTTTTTCACATTAAATTTTCTAGCTAAAGTTCCATCAACACTGTCTATTAAAAATGCAAACCCAAGCCAAAGAAAAGCTGCTTTTTGGTTATTATTCATAACAGCAATTAAAGCAAAAAAACCAGCAACAATTCCTAATCCAGTCAATAAGTGAACAAGAATACCAACAAATCTATCTTGTTTAAAAAGTTCATAGGTTTTGATATTTTTTTCTTTACTCATTTTTTTCCAAATTTATCTTGCCAATTTTATAAAAATATCTCCCATCCCACTTTGCAATTGTTCATCAGGCGTATTGTTTCTAAATTCACAAAATAAACCAGTCACTTGATGATTATCTATTTTGACAATTTCGGATTTATCACAAGATTTAGCTTGATGGAATAATCCAATAACTAGCCTATTATTTAGTTCTACAACTTGATCTTTTGATAAACTTTCACCATCACAAAAATAATCTCTATTTACTTGATTAGGAAAATTTTTTTTACCACACGGGTTTTTTATGGTTAAAACATAAAACTCTTTTTCTACATCTTTAAATTTATGTTTCATTTTATCAACTTTTGAATATTTCATTACATCACAAGAACATGGAATACAGCATCTGTAATAATCCCCACAAATTTTTTTATTTGTACCAACTTCTTGTAAATATACTTTTTCAGGATTAGCATTGGGATCTATTAAAGAACCAGATACAGCACAATAAAGTTTATTAAACTCTACAAACTCTTGAAAAGTAATGTCTTTATTTAATATATGTTTAAAAAATTTTGGACCAGCAGCGTTTCTATTTCTATCTGGAAATATTTTACTCCACTCATTTACTAATTCTTGATAATAATTTCTTTCTTGTGCTTCTAAACTTGGGTTATAAGAAAAAACTAAAAAAACGGTAAATATTATAAAAAAAAATTTTTTCATAAAAACATTAATTATTTTGTTTAATTTCCAATGTTTTATTTAATTCATTAATTTCAAAAGTGTTTTCTTTTCCATTTGTCCAAGCAACAATAATTTTAATGTTTCTCTCATTTTTTCGAATTCCGTAATGTGCCACTGGCTCCATTTGACACAAGTATCCTGAGCCTGAATCTATTGTTTTAGAATGAGTTCTTAAATTTGAAACAAGAGTTACAGTAGCACCTCTTGCTGGAGCACCATGCATATTAATTGGCTTAATCCTTAAGAAATTATTTTTTTTTGAATTTGCCTTATATAAAGTTAAAGGCTGATAACCAGATTCTCCATGAGATATTAAAAGCTCAAGTATTCCATCACCGTCTATATCGGCTACTGCAGCTCCTGTTCCTAATCCATTAATTTCTAAAGCATTTCCAATATTTATTTCTTTGAACTCACCATTATCTAAAATTTTAAATAATTTATTTGGCTCGCCAATATTATTCATGAATACTTCGTCATAACCATCATTATCAAAATCAGCAGAGATTACTGTTCTAATTCTCGATGGGGCGCTAAATTGTTTGTCAGCTATATCTACAAACTTATTATTTTTTAAAACAAATGCTCGATGAGGCCCTTCCCAATTTGAAGTTAATATATCTAATCTACCTCTATAATAAATATCACTTAGCGCAGTTCCACGGCCGTTTTGAAAGGTATCATCAACCGCATAATCTTTCGCAAGTTCAACAAAATTTCCATTATTATTATAATATAAAAAATTCTTCCCTCTTTCATTTGCAGCAAAAATATCAGATCTTCCAGATAAAATATTACCTGAAATAACCGCTCTACCTCCAGTAATTTTATCAATACCTAGCTCTGAAGCTTTATCTATTATTTCATTTCCATCTTTTTCATAAAATCTTGTAGGCCCTCCATAATTTGCAACATATATTCCATATGCTCCATTTCCATTTCTATCTACACATACAACTGATCTACCTGCTGTAAGATTTAAATTTTTCTGGTTTATTTCTAATTCAAATAAATCGAAAAATTTATTTCCATCAAAATCTAATAATCTGTCAGAATATCTTTTGTTTCCACTATAGGTGTCTGTGTTTAAAAAATATATTTCCTCATAACCATCTTGATCAATATCACAAGATACTACTCCTATTGTTTTGCGATTTTTGTCTACAAATATACTTTGGTCAATTGAGTTAAACAAAATACCTTTTTTATGAGCTAAGGCTAAATTATTAAATCCAAATCCAGTGACTATAAATTCATAACTACCATCATTGTTTACGTCCGAAACAGACACGCCATAACTTAATCTAGGTTGATTTTCTAATATTTGATAAGTTATGTCTTCAAAGAAATCGTCTGACTTGGAATAATTAACAATATTTAAAAATATAAATAAAAATATAAATAATTTTTTCATCTAATTTCCACTAGACTAAAAATTTAAAATTAAAACTGTTAATATTGGCATAGTTAATTTAGTGTAATTTCAATAGTAAATTTAAAAATTTTATAAAATATGAGTGATCTCAACAAAGCACCAAACGATTTTTTTGATAATTGGAATAAAATTCAATCAATGTCATATAAAAATGTCATTGAGCTACTTGTGAAGAGAAGTAGTGAAAAAAAGATATTAGCTTTAATTCAATTTGAATTAGATCAATTTTCAGAAAATGTTCAAAAGGATTTGGTTATTTCTGAAACAAGTTCTTTCTATCAAGAAATATCTAATCTTTTCAGAGACTCAAACTGGTGGTCAACTGCTACAGTTACAGATGCTTGTAAATATTATTTAAACTGTGCAAGAAATAATATTTCTCACTTTGAAGACTATGTAGAGGCAGATAGTGATTTATCCCAAAATGAAAAAAATGAGATATTTGCCTTGTATCAATTGTGTACTT
>CACMRS010000010.1 GCA_902616165.1 uncultured Pelagibacteraceae bacterium | reverse complement strand
GGGAAAGTTAAATCGCATACTGATAACTTCCACATTTATACATTCGGCGGCTTGAAGGAAACTAACAAGTGGTTGAAGGAGAATAGTTATGTCTAAAGAATTTGACTATACTAAAGTACAACATGTTACTTCTGTTGATCAATCTGATAGGGAAGTACCATACAATTTAAGACAAAGTGGGCCAACTAAAGTTGAGTTATTAATTTCAACAAGGGTAAGAAAATCACCTTATTGGCATTTATCAATGCAGGCAGGTTGTTGGAGAGCAACTGTATACAATCGTATTTATCACCCAAGAGGTTATGTAAAACCTGAAGATGGTGGAGCAATGGTTGAATATGATGCAATCGTAAACCATGTAACAATGTGGAATGTAGCTGTTGAAAGACAAATAAGAGTTAAAGGTCCGGATGCAGAAAAATTTACTGATTACGTTATAACTAGAGATGCAACAAAAATTTCTCCTATGAGAGCAAGATATGTAATCTTATGTAATGCTTATGGAGGAGTTTTAAATGATCCTATTCTTTTAAGAATTTCAAAAGATGAATTTTGGTTTTCATTGTCAGACTCTGATATTGGAATGTATTTACAAGGTGTAAATGCAGATGGAAAATTTAATTGTACAATTGAGGAAATAGATGCATGTCCAGTACAAATTCAAGGTCCTAAATCAAAAGCTTTAATGCAAGACCTTTGTGGTGACCAAGTTGATTTTGATAATATGCCTTTCTATGGATTAGCAGAAGCAACAGTTGGTGGAAGAAGTTGTGTAATTTCTCAATCTGGTTTTTCAGGAGAAGCTGGTTATGAGATATATTTAAGAAATGCAACTTTATATGCTGAAGATATGTGGAATGCAGTATTAGATGCAGGAAAAAAACATAAATTGATGGTTATTGCACCTGCACACCATAGAAGAATACAAGCAGGTATTCTTTCTTGGGGACAAGACATGGATCAACAACATAATCCGTTTCAATGTAATTTAGGTTATCAAGTTTCATTATCAGGTAAAGGTGAATGGAATAAAAAAGCTGATTATGTTGGAAAAGCTGCTTTGGAGAAAATGGGAGCAGATATAAAAGCTGGGAAAAAACCATATAAACTTCAATTAGTTGGAATGGAGTTAGGCGGTAAACCAATTGACGATTATGCTCCAGACTTTTGGCTAGTATCACCAGAAAGTGGTGGAGAACCAGTTGGATTTCTTACTTCACCATGGTGGCATCCTGAGAAGAAAACCAATATTGCTATGGGATATGTTCCATTTGATGGAACTTTAAATCCTAATGGATTTCCAAAAAATAAAATTGGAACTAAGTTTAAAGTTCATCTTCCAGAGAAATACTCAGATACTCCAGGAACACCTGTGGATGCTGTGGTTGTGGATATTCCATTCAAAGAGTCTTTCAACGCGAATACAAGAGAAGTTGTAAAAGGCTAAAATTTACTAAGAGGGAGCTGATTTCAGCTCCCCTTATCAATTCTAATGACCAAAAGTTTTTTAATAGCAGTTTGCATTATCATTGCTATTGCTTTAATAATATTTCCATTAATTGTTTCTTATAAGGCTCAAAAAAATAAAAATAAAAAAAATTAATGTTTGCTGAATTTTTAAATATAATTTTTAAGTCAATTAAATTAGACAAAACTCTTTATTCGGATAATAAAAATTTTGGAGAAGCATCAATATACTTTGCTGGGATTATAATGATCCTAGATGGTATCGCTGGAGCAGTAGCAGCAAATACGATTATTAAAACAGCTATTGCAATGTCTGGTCTAACTGCAATAGTTACTTGGCTAATATGGGCGATTTTTATTTTTGTAATTGGAGTGAAATTATTTCCTGATAAACAAACCAAAGTTTCATTCAAAAAAGTTTTAACAGCTGTTGGATTTGCGCATGCTCCTGGTTTATTAAGATTTTTTGCAGTCACACCAGATTTAATGATACCAATAATTTTTCTTACCCAGTTTTGGATTTTTGCAGGTTTAATAATTTCAACAAAACAAATACTAAGTTTAAAATCTAATTTTAAATCTTTTGGGATTGTGCTTTTATCTTTTTTAATTATTGCGTTTTTATCTATCTCATTTGTGATGAGTAGAATGAATATGCTTCCAGTTAGTCAGATCAGTTAAAGCGGAAATATAGTCTTAGATACTCTACAAGATTTACATAATTTAAACCCAGTAAGAATTAAATTTTGAGTAACACTTTCGTCTTCCTCTTTGCATTCATCACAAATATTGTTTAATTCTTCAGTATCTACCTTTGGATTTTTTTCATCAATTTTATCAATCATTATCTGTCAAACCAGCGCCTGCCGCACTCTCTTTTAAACTGTCACTCTCTTCAACAAAAGTTTCTTCGGATAACTTGTATAAATTATTCCATTCTTCGTCTGTAAAGTTATCTTCATTTTCAAGTAGATTGACCTCAATTGTATTCGCTATCTTTGGAAATTCTTGATCAATAAAATTAGAAAAAATATTTACATTTAGATTTAGTAGCATTTTTTTTTCATCTATTTTTACATTAATTTTTTTTCCAATAATTTCTGATGAACGGCTTATAAAGGAAATAAAAATTATTGGATAAGCGACATTTTTAAACTCAATTTTTTTTAAATTTTCTAAAACATTTATTTGATCTAAAAAACTAACACCTAAAGTAATTGGACAGTAAGGATAATTCGATGAAGAGTTATTTTCACTAATTAAATTTAAATTTTCAAATTTACTTTTATTTTTTTGATTTAAATATTCATTAAGGTGCTTAATACCCGGTAAACTAAATAGTTCTAACAATCTTATACTTTTTCCTGTTTCCTCGGAAACTCCCCAAGAATATCCTGCTGCCTTTGAAGCTCTTTTAACAGTAGTTTCAATTTCACTGAGTGATTTCATTATTAAATATTGGTTTTATATACCCACTGCTCGTCATAACTTTTTAACTCATTTGGAAGTGGAGCTCCTTGGAACATGCAAATTCTTAACCATTTGTCAGATCTTGGATCAAATTTTAATGCCCCGAAAAAAGATAATTTTAGCCTAAGCATATCAATTGGCATTAAATCTTTACCAATTGTATTATCTTGTATTTCTGAATAAGGAAATTTTTCTACAATGAATGCCCTCCTAACTACATGTCTTAATTCAGAATTTGATGTTAAAAATTCAGCAATAGTTAAACTATTTTTTGAGACTAATAGTTTGTCATAAAGTTTTTTTATATCTCTTGCTATTGCTAAAGGCTGTTCTAACTCTGATCCATGCTCGTCAAAACGATCTGCTAATCTAGGTTCCTCTTTATTTTTTGAAATAAACCAAAAGTTTTTATTATTTTCTTTTTCTTCAAAATTAATATCTAAAATATTTGGATACTTTGCTTCGATGATATTACGCAATTCTTCAACTTTTCTTTGAGTTGGAATATTAAAATATTTTTCTTCATCTGAACTCATTTCTTTTACTAAAGGATTTATAATATCGTTATAAGGTTCCATCATTATTGAAACAATGTATTCAATGCATTCTTCGCAAGTATTATCCTCCAACCATTGATATATTTTGTTAAAAGGATATTCGCTCTGGAAATTAAAATCTTTGTCTATAAAATTTATAAATTTTTCAACATTCTTTAATAATGAAGAAATTTTTTTTTGCTGATATTCACTATCTGTATTCCAGCTTGTAATGTTTCTTAATGATTTTTTTACACAATCTATAAATAAATTACTATCTTGACTTTTTACATCTTTGATTTCTCTAATTTGTTTAAGTGCCATTTCTCTACTTAAAATCCAATTATTTAGTAGAGTTGGGTGGTTAACTATAAAAGGAGCCATACCTAGGCCTGTAGAATTACCAATTCCCAAGTTTTTACAAATATTATTATCTAACTTAACAGCTGTTTTTGGATTTATATGATAAGCAACATGATTTACTTGATCAAAAGTAAATTGTCTTACCAAATAAACCAACATCATTTCTAATCTGAATGGACCATTAATTTCTTCACGATTTTTAATTCTAAATCGATCTGCAAGACCAAATTTACCCGAGCCATATACTGCCGTAGTCCTATATAAATAGCCTACTTTTGATAATAAGTTTAAATCTGGCTGCTGACCTTTGCTCAAACTTTCAACTACGTGATTATAAATTCTTATTGATTTGTTTGCTCTAGATAAAGTTAATTCTTTATAAGAAAGTCTACCAACCTCTTGTTTTGGAACCTCGTTTTTTAATCTTTCAATATCTTTTTTTGTAGGAACTCCATCATGTAATGTAAAAGCTGCATCCCATTTTGTAGCGATAACTCTATCTGATCTTTCTTCATCTTTAATTTCATTTGCAAAACAAATTAAAGAGTAAACTCTTTTATTTTTTTTAAATGAATAAACAGCTTCTCCAAAACCATTTTCATTTAAATTAAATAAATCTCTTTTATATTCCCATTCTTTAAATTCATTAAGGAAACTTCTTAAAAAAGATAATTTTGATTGATGAAAAGATCCTAGCCTTGATAATTTCATTATCTTGTTCGGGTCTCTTAATTCCACTTTCATAATTAAATTGATTTATAAAAATTGTACCAGTTATTTCCAAGTATTCCATGTGTCTCGGTATCTGAAAAACCTACTTTTTTAAGACCTTTTTCAATATTTGAAAACCCTCTTGCGTCAAGAAACCAATCAGGTTGTTTTGGGAAACCTGGTTTATTTTTCGAACCTTCTCCAAAATTTTTACTTCTAGACCAAGAACCATTTCTCATCCATTCAACAACAGTATCCGGATGTTCTAAACAAAGATCTGATCCTATTCCTATTTTGTTTACATCCATTATTTCAGCTGTTTTTGCCACCATTTCACAAAAACTATCTAAAGTACAATTTGTGTTATTTTTTAAGTGATGAGGGTATAATGATAGCCCTAACATACCGCCACTATCGCTCAAAATTTTTAATAATTCTGAAGATTTATTTCTTTTAGCTGGATGCCAAAACGATGGATTTGCATGAGTAATTGCAATTGGTTTTTCACTTAATTCAATTGCATCAAGAGTGCTTTTTTCTGCAGAATGTGACATGTCAACTACAAGGCCAACTCTATTCATTTCTCTTATAACCTCTCGTCCAAAATTTGTAACTCCACTATCTACTTTTTCATAACAACCTGTTGCTAGCAAAGACTGGTTATTATAAGTAAGTTGCATAAATCTACATCCTAATTGATGAACCTTTTCAACAAGATTTATGTCATCTTCAATTGGTGAACAGTTTTGAAAACCAAAGAATATTGCAGTTTTATTTTCTTTATTAGCTTTATCAATATCATGAAAATTCTTACCAGGAAAAATTAAATCAGAGTTTTCATGAAATAATTTTTCCCATTTTTTTATTTCGAGTTGTAATTCATCATAATCTTCATGGTAGACAATGGTAACATGGATAGCATCTAATCCAGCAGATCTGTTAATCTCAAAGATTTTCCTAGACCAATTACAATATTGAAGATTATCGATTTTATAATTCATAGTATGCTTAACTCTAATCAATATGTATTTTAAATACTATTAATTTTATTGAAATTTTAACTTTATTTTGAAATAAACAGATTGATCAATTTTCATGAAAAAAAATAGTAAACTAAAAGTTTCAATCATAATGGGTAGTCAATCAGACTATAGAGTAATGAAACTAGCCGAAAAAACCCTAAAAAAAATTGGAGTTTCATTTGAAACAAAAATTATATCTGCTCACAGAACACCACAAAGAATGTATGAATATGCTGCAAAAGTTGAACAAAATAATATAGGAGTAATTATTGCAGGTGCAGGGGGATCTGCTCATCTTCCAGGTATGGTATCAGCACTTACACATGTGCCAGTACTTGGTATTCCTGTTGAAAGTAAAAAACTTAAAGGTTTGGATAGTTTGTTATCAATTGTACAAATGCCTAAAGGAATTCCTGTAGGAACGCTTGCTATAGGAGAGGACGGCGCTATCAATGCTGCTTTATTAGCTGCAGCAATAATTGCTAATGATAATTCAAATGTTCGAAAAAAACTTAAAAATTTTAGAACATCACAAACTAAATCTGTAAAGAAATCTCCAAAATAAAATGTCAGAAATTACTCTTGGTATCATTGGGGGTGGTCAACTTGGAAGCATGCTTGCAATTGCAGCAAAAAAATTAAATGTTAAAACTGTTATTTTTTGTGATGACATAGATGCACCAGCGCAAAATTTTTGTAATCAATTTGTCAATGGAGATTATAATAATAAAGAAAAAATATCAGAATTTATAAATCAGATTGATTTAGTAACTTATGAATTTGAAAATATTCCATTTGAAACATTAAATGAAATTAATAAATTTAAACCTGTTTTACCAAAACCTTCGATTAATAGATTAATTCAACATAGATTGGCTGAAAAAGATTTTGTTAACAAATTAAATATTAGAACAACCAGATATGTTTCAATTGAAAAAAAATCTGACATAAATGCTTTAGAGGATTTTTTACCAGGCATTCTGAAAACAACAACACTTGGTTATGATGGCAAAGGTCAATATCCAATTAAATCGAGTGATGAACTTGACTCATTAAATGTTGATTTTTCAAAAGGATATATTCTTGAAAAACTTGTTAAATTAAAAAAAGAAATTTCAATTATTATTACAAGATTTAGTAATAACAAATACGAGATATATGAACCAATTGAGAATTCTCATGAAGATCAAATTTTAAAATATTCAAAAATTCCTGCTGAAATAAATGAAAAGATTTTTAATCAATCTAAAGAGTGGGCTATGCTAATAGCTGAAGAGCTTAAATATGTTGGAACTTTATGCGTAGAATTTTTTATAGATAGAAATGATAATCTTTATGTTAATGAAATTGCTCCAAGAGTACATAACTCAGGACATCTGACTATAAATGCTTTTAATGTGAGTCAATTTGAAAATCATGTAAGGGCTGTTTGTGGTTTAGCGCAAATTCCATTAAAAAAAATATCTAATGCTAAAATGATGAATTTGCTTGGAGATCAAATTTCCCATTATAGAAATATAAAAAAGTTTAATGAAAATGAATTTTTCTTTGATTATCTTAAAAAAGATGTAAAAGAAAAAAGAAAAATGGGTCACATCACAACTTTAGTATAAATGTTAAAATCAGTTGAAGGTAATTTTGAAAACCCCAAAGTCAATGAGCTTCTAACCAAACATTTTATTGAGCTTAGAGCTGCCTCTCCAGAGGGAAGTGCTCACGTACTAGATATTCCTGGTTTAAAAGTACCATCGATTAAATTTTGGAGCTTATGGGATGAGGAAAAATTGATCGGTTGTGGTGCTTTAAAATTTTTAAATAAAGAACATGGAGAATTTAAATCTATAAGAATTCACGATAATTTTAGAAAAAAAGGTCAAGGAATTAATGTAATAAATCATTTAATTAATGAGGCTAAAAAGCTTAAAATAAAAAGATTAAGTATCGAAACAGGAGCAGGTGATTTTTTTATACCGGCAAGAAAACTTTTCAAAAAAACTGGTTTTGTAGAATGCGAGCCTTTTGCGCACTATAAAGAAGACATCAATTCTGTTTATTTAACTATGCTTATTGAAGATATTTAAAAATTATTTTTAATTGTTGATCTATTTTGTTGACAAAACCCAATAAAATCTAAAGAAAGCCAATATTACTTAATTATAAGTAATAATTAAACATAACAAAAAGTAAGAAGATAAATATGAGTCTACAAGGTAAAGTAAAGTGGTTCAATCCAACCAAAGGTTTTGGTTTTATTGAAAGAGAAGATAAAGAAAAAGATGTGTTTGTACATGTTTCAGCAGTAAGAGATGCTGGTATGAACGGTTTAGATGAGGGTCAAGCTTTGACTTTCGATGTTGAAGATGGTCCTAAAGGTCCTTCAGCAGTTAACTTAAAAACTGCATAATTTCACACTTCCTATTGGCTGAAAAATTTATTTAAAATCTAATAAATTTATTATTCAGCCAATACCTTATTTAAAAACAACCTTTAAACACAATTATTAATTATAGAATATATTTAAAAAATTAATAAATTAATCAAAATTATGATTGGAATTTTAGGTGGAATGGGAACTCAAGCTGGTCTTGATTTTTGTAACAAACTTGCTGTTCTAAATAGAGGAAAAATTGATCAAGAGTATCCATTATTTTTACTTTATAATAAATCAAATATTCCTGGTAGACCTGAATCTATAGGCTCTCAAACTAAAAATCTTTCAAATAAATCTACAAATAAAAGAAGTAGAGTAAAATATAACAAAGTTTTAAATAGTTTGCTCAAAGGTTGCAAGCTTCTGGAGAAGAATAAATGTAAATTTATAGTTATACCTTGTAATACTGCCCATTATTGGTTTGATGATTTGCAGAATAAAATGAATATTCCAATAATCAATATGCCAAAAGAAGTTTTCAAATTCACAAAAAAAAAATGTAAGAAAAACTCAAAAATTGGTCTATTAGCGACTGAAGGTACTCTTAAAACTGGAGTTTATAAAAAATTTTTTGAAAAAGAATATCAATTAATAGAGCCATCACAAAAAATACAAAAATTATCAGTTAATAAAGCAATTAAATTTGTTAAAATGGGTAATGTAAAGGCTGCAGCAAAAGCAATTAAACCTGCAATAGACTCCTTAATTAATATAAAGTGTAAAAAAATCATCTTAGGTTGCACAGAGCTCCCTATTGCAATTTTTGCATTTAAATCATTTGAAAATGTAAAATCTTCAAAAATATTTCTAGACCCAAACTTAATTTTAGCTCATTCAGCTATGATTAGACATAAAAATTAGTTTATGTCTAACAAGACTGAAAAGCCATATGTGTTGAGAGCTGCTGAATTTGTTTATTCGAATATAATTGAAATTAAAAAACAAAATCCTGAAATCAATAATATACAAGCATTTGAAATTTTTATGACTACAAAGGAATATGATATTTTAAGTTCTGGAGAATTTCATGATAAATGGTTTTTAGAGCTTAAAAATAATAAATTTGTTGACAAGATGACTAAAAAAAAAATTAATGAAGAAACTTTAAGACTTTTAGAGCTCCAAAAAGATTCTATGATAAAATTTTTAATGAAAATACCAAAGCTTTATTATACTAAAAGTCATTTTCCACTAGAAATTTCACAGCGAGCTTTTGATCATTTGTGGAGAGTTTGTGAAAGCTATGAAATGTGGTGTAAAGAAACAAAACAAGAAAGCTTGATATATCTAAATATTATTGAGTAATACTATTTAAATCAAGTATTGATCTTGTAACTTCAATTCGTTTTTTTAAAAATTTTTGTAGATTTTGATTATTTAGTTTTTGTCTAGTAATTTTAATTCTTGTCTCAACTAATTGTCTTAAGTCTTCATCAAACGAATTTTTTTCAACTTTTTTATCTGTTTCCTCGATCATTTTATCTTTAATTATTGTGTCTTTAATTAAAGTTAATGAATTTTTACCAGTTTCTTTTTCTATTCTTTGATTAATTATAAATTGCGCACTTGCTTTATAGATGTTACCTGACGTAAGAGCAGTTACACTTGGACCAACAAATGAAAGAATAGGTACAAAACCCGTCAAAAAGAAAAAAGACAGTATAATTGTTAAAAGCCTAAATAATCTAAAATTCATGATTGAACCTTAGGTGATTTGACATTTTATTTCTATAGGTAATTTGTTCATTATAGGTACTGATTTGTTTGATTTTATTTAATTTATTTGTTTATTAAACATGATGATTAAAATATTTCCTTTCATATTTATACTTTTATGGTCTTCTGCTTTCATAACAACCAAACCTATTATAGACAACAGTGACCCATTTGCTGCTCTAGCTTTTAGATTTGCATTAGTTGCTTTCGGTTTTTTTTTATTTTCAATTTATTCAAAACAGAAAATTCTAGTAAGCAAGAGAAATTTTTTTGAATCTTTTTCTAGTGGTATCTTGTTTCATGGTTTTTATCTTGGTGGTGTCTTTTACTCAATTTCAATAGGGATGCCTACAGCAATAGCAGCTTTAATTGTAACCCTTCAACCAGTTCTCACAAATGCATTAAGCGGTCCAATTTTAAATGAGAAAGTATCTGCAAAACAATGGATAGGTGTTTTATTGGGATTTGCAGGTGCAGGACTTGTATTAGGATTTGACATTGGTTCAAAAATACCAGCGGCAGGGTTGATCGCAACAATAATAGCTTTATTAGCAATTACATTTTCAACTTTATGGCAAAAAAAATTGAGCAACAACTTACCTTTGTCTGTGAGCAATATGAATCAAGCTATTGGTGGATGTATATTTCATTTATCAATAATTATTTTGTTTGTTGATCCATACATTGATTTCTCACAAACATTTGTCATTGCAATGAGCCATCAAATATTTTTAGTATCATTTGGTGCATTTACAATATTGATGTTTTTAATAAAAAATAATTCAGCTAGCAAAACTGTTTCCATATTTTTTTTAATTCCAGCAACATCTGCTTTTATGGCATGGCTTTTCTTAAATGAAAATTTAACTAGCTTAGATTTAATTGGATTCCTAATTACTTCTATAGGTGTTTATATTGCAACAAGAGATTGAAAAGTTAAGTTTATATATTTTCAAACCCAAACTCTAGAGATGCATCTGTTATAGAGTGATATAAAGACTCTCCAAAGCTTCTTAGCGTAAATATCCTTACTTTATTCTGATCATCACTCAACCTATCTACAGTAAAAGCTATTCCATTATAAGTTGAGTTAATTGAATTGTTTTTATCTAATTTATTGAAATTAAAAGGACATCCTTTTTTCAAAACTTCTATCGTATTATTTCCTTCGATTTCAATAATAGCTCTAGAATGGGATAAATCTGTTACAGCAAAATCTGTATCTTTAAATTTATCTACTACATTTTCAATTAAATCTTTTTTTGTTGAAACTAAAAGCCAGTTTTTTGGTCCATTCCACATAATTCTTGTAGTTTCATTAAATACTACAACCAAAGGTTCATTTTTTAATTTTAAACCATCAATATCAATACCTTCAAATGAAACTGAAGAATTTTTGTATTGAACTATTTGAACAATTAATAAATTTTTAATTTCAGATATTTTAAGTATATCATTTTCATTTTTACCTTCATAATCTCCAAATTGACCTTTCTCATGAACATTTGATAAAGCTGAAATTAATGTCATGATCTAACTCTTTCACCTTTTGGGTCTACATAATGTGATGAAACTATCTCAACTGGTATTACTTTATTTTTAAGTGGCGACATCGCAAAAAGCTTTTGACCGATCATATTTTTTCCATCTTTCAAAATTGCCAAAGAAAAAGGATTATCATATTCAACACTCCAACAAGATGCAGAGATATGACCTAATTTTGGATTTGGTAACGGTGCTTTATCATCTTTAACTAAGTGAGAGCCTTCTGGTATACTTGTTTGTTTATCTAATGGAACTACGCCCACTATTCTTTGTCTATCTTCAGCTGTAAATGCAGATCTTTGTAATGATCTTTTTCCAATAAAATCTTTCTTTTTACTAACAAGACCTTCTAAGGCGTTATCGAATGGAATTGTTCTACCATCAAGTTCTGATCCAGCTACATGTCCCATTTCAATTCTTAGAGTTGATAATGCTTCAGTTCCATATGGTTGAATATTAAATTCTTCACCAACTTCAATTATTTTTTCCCACATAAAATTTCCATAATCAGACTCAACATTTACCTCATAAGCAAGTTCGCCTGAAAACGAAATTCTATATATTCTTGCTTTAACACCAAATAAATCTCCCTCCATATAGCCCATAAAAGGTAAGCCTTCATTTGATACATCAGAGTTTGGAAATAATTTTTGTAATAGATCTCGAGATTTAGGTCCAGCAATAGCTGCTCCGGCCCACTGTTCTGTAGTTGAAACTACATTCACATTTAATTCGGGCCAAACGAGTTGCAAATAATATTCTAAATGAGAAAGAACATTCGCTGCTTGAGCTGTTGTTGTCGTCATATGATAATGATTTTCAGAAATTCTTGTAGTTGTTCCGTCATCCATCACAATTCCATCTTCTCTTAACATTACACCATATCTAGCTTTACCGACTGGTAGCTTCAACCATGCATTTGTATAGACTCTATTTAATAACTCTGCTGCATCTGGTCCTTTAATATCTATTTTACCTAATGTAGTTACATCGCAAACACCTACATTTGTTCTTACATTTTTTGCTTCTCTTTTTGATCCCTCAAATAAATTTTCATTTCCTCTTTTATAATATCTAGGTCTTAACCAAACACCTGCATCAACAAAGACTGCATTATTTTTTTCATGCCATGAATGCATTGGAGATTTTCTTGTTGGTTTTGAATGTTTTCCAACCTCTCTTCCTACTATTGCTCCAATAGAAATAGGGGTATATGGAGGCCTAAAAGTCGTATGACCTACCGCAGGAACAACTTTGTTTTCAATTTCGGATACTAATTGTAATCCATTTAAATTACTTGTTTTTCCTTGGTCTGTTGCCATTCCTAGAGTAGTATATCTTTTAACGTGTTCAATTGATCGATACCCTTCTCTTAAAGCTATTTCTACATCAGATACCGCTACATCGTTTTGAAAATCTAAAAATCTTTTATAATTTTTACCTTTTGGCAATGGAACACACCAAAACTTATCATGCTGAGAAGATTTCTTTTCAACAACATTTGGAATAGCTACCTTATTATCATTTTCAGTAATTTTTTTTGATAATTCACTTCCTGCTGTAAATGACGTTTTTAAAGTTTCCTCTAGTGAAAATACTCCATTAGCTGCACCTAAAGTAATTTCATTTTGTTTTGATTGTCCTGGAACAAATGCATCAATGTCTTCTTTAAACTTTGTTTTATTTCCTGATTGTGAAGCTAAATGAATAGTTGGTGTCCAAAAACCTGAAACGCAAATACAATCACATAATATATTTTCTATTTTACCAAGTTGTTTTTTGTCTTCAGAAATACTTGCAATATCTGCCGATTTTACTTTTTTGTATCCTTGTGCTGCAACAACAACATATGAATTTTTAATATTAATTCCTAAATTTTTTGCCTCATCAATTATTTCTGACTCAGGATTTTTTCTTGAGTCTAAAACAACTGGATCTAATCCATGTTTTTTGAATTCAATTGCTGTTTCGTATCCACTATCATTATTTGTAAATACCAATGGTTTTCTTCCAACTAAAACACCATATACTTTTAAATATTCTTTAGCAGCTGAAGAAAGCATTACCCCTGGTGTGTCATTATTTCCAAAAACTATTGGTCTTTCAATTGATCCTGAGGAAATCAAAACTTCTTTTGCTCGAATGTACCATAACCTTTTGTTAGGGTGATATTTTTTAGTTGATGGTAAATGATCACTAACTTTTTCTGACATCACAAGCATGTTATGATCATAGTATCCAAAAATTTGAGATCTATTTTTTACAACAACATTTGGCATAGTTTTGAGTTCTGTAATTATTCCTTCAGCCCAATCTTTTCCTGATTGATTGCCAATATTGACATCACTAGTTAATAAAGATCCACCAAATCTTGGTTTATCTTCAGCTAAAATTACTTTAGCTCCATTTTTTGCTGCTGCATATGCACCAGCTAATCCCGAAGGTCCTGAGCCTGCAATTAATAAATCACAATATTCGTATTTATGTTCATACCTTTCTTTATCATGTTTAGTTGAAGCTACACCTAAACCAGCTGCTTTTCTTATGAAAGGCTCATAAATTCGATACCAAAAACTTTTTGGCCACATAAAAGTTTTGTAATAAAAACCTGCTGGTAAAAAAATTTTCAAAAAATTATTGATTGCACCTATGTCAAAATTGACACTAGGCCAACAATTAACACTTTTTGCTTCTAAACCTTCAAATAATTCCTGCTCTGTTGCTTTAATATTAGGTTCTGTTTCGCCATTCCTAAAAAGTTGAACAACTGCATAAGGTTCATCTACACCTGCACCAAAGAAACCTCTAGGCCTGTGATATTTAAAACTTCTTCCTACTAAATGAACTCCATTTGCCAATAAAGCCGAGGCTAATGTGTCACCCTCATAACCTAAGTAAGTTTTACCATTAAATTTAAAGGATAATTTTTTATCTCTATTTATTAATCCCCCATTTTCAATTCTAAAAGCTTGGGTCATTAAGCAACTTCCTCATCAGCTTTAAAAGTTCTAAAAATTTCATGAGTTGCAGTATCTCTCTCAACCTTTATCCATTGTCTACATCCAGAAATATGTTGCCATAGCTCTAAATGCTTTCCTCTTAAACTTTTTCTATTGTAAACAAAATTATCCCATTCTTGATCAGAAACTTCTTTATTAAGTTCTGGTCTTTTAACGCTTGCATCGCCACCATATGAAAATTCATTTTGAGATCTCATTCCACAGTGTGGACAATTTATGTAAAGCATTTACGATATCCAGGTTTTTGTTCCAAGTCCCTTTTCATCAATAAGATGGCCAGTATTAAATCTATTTAAACTATAGCCAGCATTTAATTCATGCACTCTATCTTGAGCAATAGTATGAGCAAATGTCCAACCCGATGCAGGTGTAGCTTTAAATCCTCCATAGCACCATCCACAATTCAAATACAAACCATCAATGTGTGTTTTATCGATAATAGGTGAACCATCCATTGACATATCCATAATACCACCCCACGTTCTAAGCATTTTTAATTTACTCAAAAATGGCATCATGGCTATACCTTCAGTTAATACATGTTGTAATGTTGGTAAGTTTCCTCTTTGAGCATAACTATTATAACCATCAAGATCACCGCCCATTACCATCTCGCCTTTATCTGATTGACTTACATAAAAGTGTCCTGCACCAAACGTAACTACATTATCTAAAACTGGTTTTACTGGTTCAGAAACACATGCTTGGAGTAAATGAGTTTCTATTGGTAAAGTCATGTTTAATTTTTCTGCTAAAATATTTGTGCTACCAGCAACACATAAACCAACTTTTTTTGCTTTGATATTTCCTCGTGAAGTTCTTATTCCCTTTATTTTTCCAGCAGAAACATCGAAACCTATCACCTCACAATTTTGAATTATATCTACCCCCATTGAATCTGCCTGACGTGCATAACCCCATGCAACAGCATCATGTCTTGCTGTGCCTGCACTTGGTTGCATCAAACCACCATAAATTGGAAATCTTACGTTTTCAGAAAAATCAGCCATTGGAATAATTTCTTTAACTTGCTCTCTATTTAAAAGAACAGCATCTATTCCATTTAATCTCATAGAATTTCCTCTTCTCGCGTATGCATTCATTTGTGCATCCGAATGCGCAAGATTAATTATTCCTCTTGGAGAAAACATTACATTGTAATTCAGGTCCTGACTCATCTTTCTCCATAAATCCATTCCAAACTCACTGAACAAACCATTTTCGTCATGCATGTAATTGGATCTAATAATTGTAGTATTACGCCCTACGTTTCCACCACCGATCCATCCTTTTTCTATAATTGCAACATTTGTAATATTATGTTCTTTAGCAAGATAATAAGCTGTAGCTAAGCCATGGCCTCCACCACCTATAATTACAACATCATATACCTCTTTAGGTGTTGGATCTTTCCAAGCCAAATCCCAATTTTCATGGTTTGAAAAAGCGTTTTTAACAAGGTTAAATATAGAATATTTTTGCATTAATTAATTTTATAACAATCAATTTAAATAGTGCTTATTTTTTTTATATATATTTTTTAGAAGTTTCCAAATATCTCAAAAAAGGATAAGAAGTCACACATAAAAAACTTTTAATTTATTTGGATTATTTATGGCCGACGTAAAATCTGACATTCAAATAGCTCGAGAAGCTAAGATGCAACCAATAAAAGATATTCTTTCTAAGGTTGGAGTACCAGATGAAAATTTTGCTTTTAGTCCAATGGGTAGACACATAGCCAAAATAAATTTGGAATATTTAAATACTCTTAAAGAAGAGAATGGCAAATTAATTTTAGTTACTGCAATTACTCCCACTCCAGCTGGTGAAGGTAAAACTACAACTTCTGTTGGTTTAAATGACGGTTTAAATAAAATTGGAAAAAAATCTATTGTTTGTTTAAGAGAACCAAGTCTTGGTCCATCATTTGGAATGAAGGGTGGAGCTGCTGGTGGTGGTTATGCCCAAGTAGTACCAATGGAACAAATCAATCTTCATTTTACAGGTGACTTTCATGCTATTACATCTGCTCATAATTTATTATCTGCATTAATTGATAATCATATCTATTGGGGCAACAAACTTAACATTGATGTTAGAAGAGTTGTTTGGAGAAGGGTTATGGATATGAATGATAGATCATTAAGATCTATTATTGTTGATCTAGGAGGAGTAGCTAATGGTTACCCAAGGCAAGATAGTTTCGATATTACAGTTGCATCTGAGCTTATGGCAATTTTTTGTTTAGCAACAGACTTAAAAGATTTAGAAAACAGAATTGGAAATATTACAATTGGTTATACTAGAGATAAGCAGTCAATTTATGCAAAAGATTTAAATGCACAAGGCCCGATGACTGTTTTGCTTAAAGAAGCAATAAGACCCAATATAACTCAAACTCTAGAAAACAATCCTGCAATAATTCATGGTGGCCCTTTTGCAAATATTGCTCATGGATGTAATTCAGTTATTGCAACTAAAGCTGGACTTAAATTAGCTGACTACGTTGTAACAGAGGCAGGATTCGGAGCTGATTTGGGAGCTGAAAAATTTCTGAATATTAAGTGCAGAAAATCTGGTCTAAAACCAGATTGTGTTGTCATTGTTGCAACTATAAGAGCGCTGAAAATGCATGGAGGTGTTGCTAAAGAAGATTTAAAAAAAGAAAATGTATCAGCACTTAAAGAGGGAATGGTAAATTTACGTAGACATATTAATAATATTAGAAAATTTGGATTACCTGTTACTGTTGCAGTTAATCATTTTATCACTGATACAGAAAATGAAATGAAAACATTGTTAGATTTTTGTGAAACTCAAGGAGTAAAAGCTTCTAAATGTACTCATTGGTCAAATGGAAGTGAGGGAACTGTAGAACTGGCTAAAAATGTTACAGAAATTTGTGAGGATAAAAAAGATACATTTAAATTTTTATATGAGGATGATCTTCCATTATTCAAAAAAATAGAAAAAATTGCACAAGAAATTTATAGTGCCTCTGAAGTGGTAGCAGATACTAAAGTTAGACAACAATTAAAAGATTTTGAAGAAAAGGGTTATGGTAAGTTACCTGTTTGTATTGCAAAAACTCAATACAGTTTTTC
Organism: uncultured Pelagibacteraceae bacterium; assembly: GCA_902616165.1. Classification (GTDB taxonomy): domain Bacteria; phylum Pseudomonadota; class Alphaproteobacteria; order Pelagibacterales; family Pelagibacteraceae; genus Pelagibacter. Next base: position 9,020 of record CACMRS010000010.1, on the reverse strand, counting down.
AACAGATCCAAATTTAAAAGGTGCACCCACAGGTCATGTTTTGCCTGTAAGAGAGGTAAGACTTTCTTCAGGTGCTGAATTTATAGTTGTTGTGTGTGGAGAAATTATGACAATGCCAGGACTTCCAAGAGTTCCTGCAGCCAACTCAATAAAATTAAATGATAAAGGTGAAATCGAAGGTTTATTCTAAATTTAAGTAGTTTAACCAATTCTCTAATTCTCTCATTCTAGAAACTTTATCTAATTTTTTATTTTCAGTTTCTATATGTTTAATGTGATTATCTATCTCATTCTCATCTTTAAATGCACCTTTTTCTAAAAGTCTTTTTTTTCTGAAAATAATCAAATTGATCATTTTATTATAAGTAATCTCAGGGTGGTATTGAAGGCCCCATATATCACAGTCGCCAACTTTGAAATTTATTCCTTGAACGTTATTTATTGAGTTTGAGGCTAATAAAATTGAATTTTCTGGCATTGTAACCACTTCATCAAAATTAAATGCTGGTGTATTAAATTTTTGATCTTTATTTTTATAGAGTGGATGATTTAAACCAATTTCATTAATTTCTATATTTGAGGCAATCCCTCTATGAAATCCTTTTGTCGCTTTTTTTACCTCACCTCCTGCTGCTGTTACAGCAACTTGCATACCCCAACATATTGCTAAAATTTTTTTAATTTTTTTCTGACACTCTTTCATAAATTCTATTTGTCTTATTATTTGTGGGGTATTGTTATAAATATTTAAACTACTTCCGCCCCAAATAAGGCCATCGTAGCTTTCAAGCGCATCAATATTTTTATCAATATTTTCATCTGAGGAGGGATTAACCACGTGAGTTTCTAATTTATCTGTAAAATACGCCAAACTATCCTTAAGGCTTTCTGTATGTGTTTGAATACCAGCTGCAGAAAAGCTTTGATTTTCTTCTCGTAAGTTTCCTTCTACTATCAATATTTTTTTCATTAAAATAATTCTCCAGAAATACTTTTTATATATATTTCTTTAAGATCATTTTGACTTAATTTTTTAGGATTTCCTCCAGTTGATGGGTCTTCAAATGCCATTAAGGAAAGTTCATCTAAATCAATATTATTACAATCCATTAGATCTGACAATTTATGTGGAATATTTAAATTATTTCTTAATTCTAAAATCCAATTTAAAAAACTATCAAAATTTTTATTTAAATTAAGATAATCACAGATCGATATTATTTTATTTTCAATTGTAGGTTTATTAAATGTTAAAACATAAGGCATAAATATCGCGTTAGATAAACCATGGTGAACATTAAATTTGCTGTTTACAGGGTGGCTCAATGAGTGAATTGCTCCCAGTCCCTTCTGAAAAGCGGTCGAGCCCATTGAAGCTGCTGAAAGTAAATCCATTCTAGCCTTAACATCTTTTCCATTTGTGAATGCTTTAATTAAAGAATTTTTAATTAACCTCATTCCTTGAATTGCAATTCCATCAGCCATTGGATGATATCCTGGTGCACAAAACGCTTCTAAATTATGTGCAAGTGCATCCATTCCAGTCGCTGCTGTCAATCTTGGAGACAAATCTAATGTAAGTAAGGGATCTAAAATCACAATGGAAGGTAACATTTTTGGGTGAAAAATAATTTTTTTTGCACCTGTTTTTTTATTGATAATTGCAGATGCTCTACCAGTTTCAGATCCTGTCCCAGCAGTGGTTGGAACTGCAATAATTTTTGAAATTGTAGAACTATCTGCCCTTGTCCAGTAATCACCAATATCTTCGAAATCCCATAACGGTCGAGATTGATTACACATAAATGCTATAGCTTTTCCAACATCTAAACCACTTCCACCTCCTAAAGCAATTACACCATCACATTCCGAAGTATTATAAACTTTAACACCTTCTTCTACATTTTCTCCAATTGGATTTCCCGTAAAATTAGAAAAGATAGTTAAATTTTTAAATTTTTTTTTTAATTTTAATATTATATTTTTAATTAAATCTAAGTTAATTAGATCCTTGTCTGTTACAAATAATGGATTTGAAATATTTAGCTCTTTACAGGCTAAGGATAAATCTTCAATTCTATTTTCTCCTATCCATATAGTATTTGGATAATTCCAATTAATAACCATAACAAAATATAATTTTATTTTTTTAAAAATTGTTAGTAAGATATATTTATAAACTTATTAATGATAGGAAAAATTCTATGTCAAAAGTAGCAATCATAGGCGCTGGTCCATGTGGACTTTCAATTTTAAGAGCATTTGAACATTTAGAAAAAAAAGGAGAAAAAATTCCTGAAATAGTTTGCTTTGAAAAACAAGAAAGTTGGGGTGGTTTGTGGAACTACAACTGGAGAACTGGTTCAGATCAATATGGAGATCCTGTACATAACAGTATGTACAGATACTTATGGTCTAATGGACCTAAAGAATGTTTAGAATTTGCTGATTATTCTTTTGATGAACATTTTGGAAAGCCTATTCCTTCCTTTCCTCCAAGAGAAGTTTTGCAAGATTATATTTTGGGAAGAGTAAGAAAAGGAAATATAAAAAGTAAGATTAAATTTAATACAAGAGTTACAAATACTATTTATAAAAATGATAAGTTTGAAATTAGCTACCAAGATAAAGTTAATAATAAAATTTTAAATGATACGTTTGATTATTTGGTGGTCTCTACAGGTCATTTTTCTGTACCATTTATTCCTGAATATAAAGGTATGAGTTCTTTTCCAGGAAGAATAATGCACTCACATGATTTTAGAGATGCAGAAGAGTTTAGAGGAAAAGATGTGATTGTTTTAGGAAGCAGTTATTCTGCTGAGGATGTTGCTCTACAATGCAACAAGTATGGAGCTAAAAGTGTGACTATTGGTTATAGACATAATCCAATGGGCTTTAAATGGCCAAAAGGCATGAAAGAAGTTCATTACTTAGATAGGTTAGATGGAAAAAAAGCTATATTTAAAGACGGAACAGAACAAGATGCTGATGTAGTGATCTTGTGTACTGGATATCTCCATCATTTCCCGTTTTTAGATGAAAGTTTAAAATTAAAAACTCATAACAGATTGTATCCACCAAAGCTTTATAAAGGAGTTGTATGGCAAGATAATCATAAACTTTTATATTTAGGTATGCAGGATCAGTTTCACACATTTAATATGTTTGATTGTCAAGGATGGTATGCAAGAGATGTGATAATGGGGAAAATCAAAATGCCTAGTGATGAAGAAATAGATAAAGACATAAATAAATGGGTTTCTATGGAGGAAAAATTAGAAAATCCCGATCAAATGATTGATTTTCAAACAGAATATACCAAAGAACTTCATGATATGTCCGATTATCCTAAAATTGATTTTGAATTAATTAGAAAACATTTCAAAGAATGGGAACATCATAAAGTAGAGAATATTCTAACTTATAGAAATAAGTCGTTTTCGTCTCCTGTGACTGGATCGGTTGCGCCAATTCATCATACACCTTGGGAAACAGCGATGGATGACTCTATGGAAACTTTTTTAAATTAATTAAATATTAATATTTAATTTTTAATTTTTTGTTTTTAACAATTGCCTCTAATAAAGATATCATTAAAGGAACTTTTCGTTTATTAATTTTTTTAAATACAAAAGGAGCGATTTCTAATGCTAAATCAGCACCTTCTACTGTATCATTTTTCATAAACTTTTTCTTTGCTCGGGTAAAAGTATAGCCTTTACTTAGATATTCTCCCATTTTACTATTTCTTCCTCCCATTGCACTTACGTATAAATCTCCTAAACCTGCCAGACCATAAACAGTTTCTTTTTTTCCTCTAAAATAATTTGCAAGATATTTCATTTCGTCAATTGATTTTCTGAATAAAGCCGATGATGTATTGTGCCATTGTCCAGCTCCAATTATCATTGAATAAATATTTTTTATTGCTGATAAAAACTCAACTCCATTAACATCTCTACTAAGTTCGGTTTGATAATAATTTGTTGAAATTAATTTTCCAATTTTTTTTGCAATTTTAATATTTTTGTTTGCAACAACTGTGAAGCTTTTAACCTTTTTAGCTAATTCTTTTGCTAAACATGGTCCTTTCAAAACTGAAACATTTAAATTTTTATTATACTTTTTTAATAGGCTAGACATTGAAATTAAATTTCTTTCGTCTAATTTGAGACCTTTTGTTAGTACCAAAATAGGTGATTTATTTCTAACTTTTGATAAATTTTTTCCTATTAAGTCTATTCCTATAGAGCTCACAGCAATTACAATTAAGTCCCATTTGCGATCTAAAATGTCACTTGAAAATTTATTTATTTTTAATTTTTTTGGTAAACTTATATTTAATGATGGGTGAATTTTTTTTTTTAAGCTTAATTTTTGTAATAATTTAAAGTTATATGGCTCTGTTAAAGTAACCGAGTGACCATTGTCTAACAATGGTATCGAGAAAGCAGCTCCCATAGCTCCAGCACCAACAATTAATATTTTTTTCATTTTATCTTTATACTAAGGTTTTTTTAATTGCTTGCTTCCAACCATGCAATATATGATTTCTAAGTTTTTTATTAATTTTTGGCTTAAAAGCTTTATCTTTTTTCCAGGTATTTTTTATCTGATTTAATGATTTGAATTCTCCTATTTGATATCCTGCAAATAAAGCAGCTCCAAGAGCAGTTGTTTCTAAAACTTTGGGTCGAATTACTCTTAAATTAATTACATCTGCCAAAAATTGTGAAAACCAATTATTAGCAACCATACCACCATCAATTTTTACTATTCTGGGCTTTAAACCATCTTTATTCATTGAATAAAATAAGTCATAACTTTGATAAGCAACAGACTCGACTGTTGCCCTTACCAAAGTTTTCCAATCTGTATCTCTTGTAAGTCCTGTTATCAAACCTCTAGCATCAGGTCTCCAATAAGGAGCACCTATTCCACTAAAAGCTGGAACAATATAGACCTCGTTATTGCTTTTTGTTGATTTAGCTATTTTTTCCGTTTCATAAGCATTGTTTATTAATTTAATTTTATCCCTTAACCATTGTACACCTGCTCCTGCTATGAAAATGGACCCTTCAAGAGCATAGGTAGTCTTGTTATTCAATCTATAACAAATTGTAGTTAATAACTTATTTTTGGAATTAATTTTTTTTGATCCAGTATTCATAATTATAAAAGCACCAGTACCATAAGTGCTTTTTATGGACCCTCTGTCAAAACAAGCTTGTCCAACAGCAGCTGCTTGTTGATCTCCTAAAACAGCTGAAATGGGTATTTCTTTTCCTACAACTCTCTTTTCTGTTTTTCCAAAATTATCTGCAGAATTCCTTACCTCTGGTAAAATACTCTTTGGAATTTTTAATTTCTGTAAAATTTCATTATCCCATTTATTATTATTTATATTAAACAACATAGTTCTGCTTGCATTAGTAGCTTCTGTTAAATGATTTTTACCTTTAGTTAATTTCCAGATTAAGAAGGTATCTACCGTACCAAATAATAAATTATTTGATTTAAGTAATTTTTTAGAAATTTTTACATTATCTAAAATCCATTTTATTTTAGTGGCAGAAAAATAAGGATCTATAAATAAACCTGTTTTTTTTCTAAAAGTATTTTCGTAATTTTTATTCTTTAGAAATTTGCAATATTCCTGGGTTCTTCTATCCTGCCAAACGATTGCATTATAAATAGGTTTTCCAGTTTTTTTATTCCACAAAATTGTAGTTTCTCTTTGATTTGTTATTCCAATAGTAAGTATTTGACCTTTCAAACTTATAGCTTTTTTAATTACTTGCTTTAATGCTTTAATTGTTGTCAACCAGATTTCATTTGGGTTATGTTCAACCCAGCCATTTCTTGGAAAGTATTGCTTAAATTCATATTGTGAAATAAATTGAATGTTGCCTTTAGTATCAAACAAAACTACTCTTGATGAAGTTGTTCCTTGATCAATGGAGACAATAAATTTTTTCAAAATACTAAGCTATGCCAAGATGTTTTTTTCTTTTTTCTACCCAACTTCTTATCAAATTATCAAAAATTAAAGCAATGAACGCAACACAGACACCAAGCGTTAGTCCAATTCCAGCTCCATTTTTATCGGATAGAGCTTTTAAAATATACTGACCTAAATCTTCAGTCCCTATGAAAGCTCCAATAATTACCATGAATAACGCAAAAACTATTGTTTGATTAATACCAAGCATCATATGTGGGAAGGCTAATGGAAATTCTATTTTAGTTAATCTCTGAAATTTATTAACACCTGACATAGTAGCTGCATCATGTAGGCCTGCTGGAACACTTCTGAGTCCTTCTATTGTATATCTAGTTGCAGGTATTGTTGCATACACAATTACAGCAATTAAAACAGATGTATCTGTTATACCAAACAACATCATAACTGGAATTAAATAAACAAATGAAGGAAATGTTTGAAAAATATCACAAACTCCTAGCATAAAGCTTGCTGAATGTTTGTTTTGAAAACTTAGAGTACCAACTATAAAACCGATCGTACAAGATACAATTACTCCAAAAGTTGCCATGTAAGTTGTAACTAAAGCTCTATCCCACCAAGGACTTAATGCTATAAACAATGTTAAACCACATACAATTAAAGCTGAACGAATTCCACCAATTAAATATCCTGCACCTACTACTAAGACTATGGTTGCTATAGCAGGCATTCTTAAATACAAGGCTCTCATCGGTTGAAGAACGTCTTGAATTAACCATGTATTAAACGCTTTTATATAAACAAAAAAAGTATCAAATATCCAATCAACTCCTCTATTCCAAAAATCTGCAGTTGATATTCCTTTGTTATGTGGAACTTCAAATAAATAATTATGAGTTCCTTTAAACAAATAAGTTCCTATATAAGCAAGTAAAATCCCAACAATTACTGTTCCAACAAAAAATAAAATATTTTTATTTCTTTGTATAAACGTAAGGTTGCCAAAGTAATCTTCTTGTTTGTTAGCCCAAGCTAATGACATTTTGTCTAAAAGTATTGCAATTAAACTGATACACAATCCTGCTTCTAATGCCAAACCGATATCAAGTCTATTTAATGCTAATAATAAATTATATCCCAAACCTTTTGCAGCTATAAATGCTGAGATAACTGCCATAGAAAAACAAACCATAATAACTTGGTTTACACCAATCAAAATATCTCTTCTTGCTGTTGGAATTAAGACCTTGAACATTAGTTGCCAATTGTTACATCCGCTCATTTTACCTGCCTCTATAACTTCTGGAGGGACTGCTCTTAAACCTAATATGGTTAATAATATCATCGGTGGAATTGCAACTACCATAGTTATGATTACCGCAGCATGATCACCGACTCCAAATAAAACCATTGCAGGAACTAAAACTGCATATTGTGGCATGGTTTGCATAACTAAAAGTATTGGGTACAGTGCTTTCTCTACACGTTTATTCCTAAATGCTGCAATACCCAAACCCAAACCAAATATAAATGATAAGGGGGCAGCAACTAATATAAAAGAAAGAGTTTGCATAGATGGTTTCCATTGACCAAAAATGGAAATATAAACCATTGTTAAGCCTGCAAATAATGCAAGACCCTTTCCACTTAAGTGATAGCTAAGCAATACTGCTCCTGCAGTAACTATTGTCCACGGTAAACCAGGCAATTCTGCCCAAGGATTATCACTAATCCAATCCCATCCTGTAAATGTAACTATTGTATTTATGCCTCCAATTAAAATTTCTCTTATCAATTCAATTAAAAAAGTCATGAAAAACGTCAATTTTCTGCTTACTTCTAATAATAAAGGTCGAGTTTTAAATTCTTGAGTATCTTCATTCCAAAACTCTAATGGCATCCACTCATTCATTAAAAAAAATAATGAATCGTTAATCCAAATAGGTAGCCATCCTAACAAAGGAGGTAACCTCCAAAAAACATCAAAGGCGTAATATCTTACCTCTTTACCAAGAAAAACATATGTACTTTGATTTGGATCCTTAACAAATTCAGCTTGACCTCTTATAAATTTATATGTTTCAGGAACATCAATTGCAAAACATAAACCAAAAAAAACAAGTAATAAAAATAACCATTGAAATAATTTTGGATATTTCTTTAAAATTTCCATAATTAATTTCCTTTTCTTCTTCCACCAAAAACTGTGTTGATTATTTTTGAGGGATTGATTGAACCAATTAAATTATTTTTATCATCAATTACACCTACTGTTTTTTCTTGAGTAAGAATTTTTTCAGCAACATTTTCTATCACCTCATCTTTTAAAACCTTTAAATCACCTATACTATCTGTGGCTTTATCCATAACATCCTCTATTAATAAAACTTTTTCTCTTGGTACTTCTTCAGTAAATTTTCTTACATATTCTGTTGCTGGATTTAAAACAATTTTAGCAGGAGTATCTAATTGTTCGATTAAACCATCTTTCATAATTGCAATACGATCAGCAAGTTTCAAAGCTTCATCAAAATCATGGGTTATAAACATAATTGTTTTTTTTAATTGCTCTTGAAGTCTTAAAAATTCGTCTTGCATTTCTTTTCTAATTAAAGGATCTAGTGCTGAAAATGGTTCGTCTAAAAACCATATATCTGGCTCTACAGCAAGAGACCTTGCTATACCAACTCTTTGTTGCTGTCCTCCAGAAAGTTCTCTTGGAAAATAGTTTTCTCTTCCATCAAGACCAACTAGCTTTACCATCTCCATTGCTTTACCAATACTTTCCTCAACTTTAATTCCCTTTATTTGAAGTGGAAAAGCTATATTTTCTACAACAGTTTTATGTGGGAGTAATGCAAAACTCTGAAAAACCATACCCATTTTATTTCTTCTAAGATCAATAAGTTCTTTATTATTTAATTGTAATAAATCCTGACCTTCAATAAAAATTTTTCCACCTGTTGCCTCAGTTAATCTAGAAATACATCTAAGTAGAGTTGACTTGCCTGATCCAGATAAGCCCATGACGACCAGCATTTCTCCTTTTGCA
>CACMRS010000009.1 GCA_902616165.1 uncultured Pelagibacteraceae bacterium | reverse complement strand
ATTGGTCACGGTGGTGAATTCTTTAAATCTGGAAGTGCACAACCAAACATAAATAATGCTAAAGGTGTTGCTACTTTAAATATGTTAAAAAAATTATCTGAATTGAGCAACCCTGATTACTTAACTCATGATAGTGAAGCAATTAAAGTAGAATGGGAATCTGGAAATGTTGCATTAATGACTTTATGGGCATCTAGATCAGGAACTCTTCTAGATGATGAAGGTGATCCTAACATTACTAAAGCAACTAAATTAACTGGACCTGCTACTGTAGGTGGAGGAAATATTCCAGCTGCTACATTATGGTGGGATGGTTTCACACTTGCAAAAAACAGATCTGATGCAGATGCTGAGGCAACATTTAGAGCTTTAGCGCATGCAGCATCAAATAAAAAGATGGTTGCTGACGCTGCTGATCAAGCCGTTTGGTTAGTAGAAGGGTTTGTACCAGGACCAAAATCTATTGGTGTTATCGAAGCTGTAAAAATGGGAGCAAAACCATATCCAATGTTACCGCAAATGGGTTTAATGCATGGTGCATTAGGAAGTGAGATTGTTGAGTTTTTACAAGGTAAAGAGTCAGCTGAACAAGCATTGAAAGATGTAGAGGCTGCTTACATTAGTAAAGCTAAAGAACAAGGCTTTCTATAAAATCTAAAGCTTATAAGTGGGGATTTACTCCCCACTTAATCAATATTTAAATGCCTAATAAAACTTTTTTTTGGTTTTTTTTACCAACAGGCTTAGCTATGATCCTGTTTATTGGGTTACCAATTATATCTACCGGTATTCAATCCTTTTATGCACAACATGATCAAGTAGTAAAAGAAGTTAAAAAATGTGATCCTTTTGGATGTACTGTTTCAATTGTAGTTGATAACGAAGAAACCTCAAAAATTAGGGAAGCAAAGCCTCTTGGAAAATTTAATGGTTTTGGCACCTATACTGATCGAAATCATTTAGCAGTTGATGAAATAAAAAAATTTTGGAATGAAACTGAAAGTTTTGGTGCTTTTGTAGACCAAGTAACTAATCTTCCCTTTTATAAAGCTCTGATATTTACTTTAACTTATTGTTTGTTTGTTACACCAAATGTACTCCTCTTAGGATTTATTATTGCATTAAGCTTAAATGCAGTTGCTAGAAAAATTAGGGGACCTTTAATCTTTGGTACAATTTTACCGATGATTGTTACGCCGTTGGTGGGATCATTAGTTTTATTTTGGATGATAGATTCTCAAGGAATAATTGGTGCAAATATTCAAAATTTAATGAATGATCCTTATTTATCGCTTAAATCTTCAAAAACATTAACTTGGATAACAATTATTATTTATGGAATATGGCATCACTCCCCTTTTGCCTTTGTGGTTTTTTATGCTGCACTTCAAACAGTCCCACAAGAACCAATTGAAGCTGCAATTATTGATGGAGCCTCAAGATTTCAAAGAATTAAACATATAGTTTTACCTCATATTTATCCTGTAGTTACATTTGTTGCTTTGATTTCTCTAATGGACAACTTTAGAGTATTTGAACCCATTATAGGATTTAGTGCTGAGGGAAGTGCACAATCTTTATCTTGGTTAATCTATGACAATTTAGTTAATGAGGAAGTGATATTGTTTGGTTCTGCTGCAGCTACTTCAATGATGACTATTATTGGTATAGCTATCCTGCTAGCACCAGTGTTAATTAGAACTTGGAAAGAATTTAAAACGGCGAGATAATTATGGATTATGGACTAGATACAAAATCAACTCGTTTAAAAACTTTTAACACTATTTTTATAATCACCTGGTTGTTGATTGCTTGTTTTCCTTTTATTTGGACTTTTTGGGGATCATTTAAAGTAAGAGCTGATTTCTTTTCAAGATCTGATTGGTGGTATGCAATATCAGCATTTAATACCTTAATTGAAACAGGCGGACAATTTACAACCAATGCTTATACACAAGCTTGGACTGAAGGTGAATTTTGGAAAGCATCAAAAAATACAATTATAGTTACAGTATTTGTTGTAAGTATTTCTTTGTTTTTAGGAACTTTAGGAGCATATGCTCTTTCAAGATCAACTGAGAAATATGCTTTTTGGATTTTAATGGCAGCTTTAATTTTTAGAGCTATGCCACATATAACTTTAGTATCAGGATATCTTTTTCCTTTCTTTGAATTACAAATTTGGGGAATTCTTCCAACTACAATTGTTGTTTTGGTTGCTATAAATCAACCTTTTACTTTGTGGCTGCTTTATTCATTTTTCAAAACTGTTCCTAAAGAACTTGATGAAAGTGCTTTAATAGATGGTTGTTCTTATTTTCAAGCTTTTAGGCATATTATTATGCCTGTGATGTGGCCTGGAGTAATTACAGCAGGTTTATTTAGTTTAATGTTAGCCTATAATGATTTTACAGTAACAGCATTACTTCTCAATCAAGAAAATCATACCATGGTTCCAAAAATACAAAGTTATTTAGGTACTAATCAACATGAAGGAAATTTAATGTGGGCAGTTTCTGCAGTTGTATCTGCTACTGCGCCTTTATTTATGCTTGTTATGTTTTTCCAAAGACAGGTTATTAGTGGTTTAACTGCTGGAGCTGTGAAAGGTTGAAATATTATAAAGCATTACTTTTTGGTTCTATTGGATCTATTGTTGAAACTTCAGAAATTCAGAGAAAGTCATTCAATAAAGCATTCAAACAATATGGACTCGATTGGAATTGGACCAAACTTGAGTATCAAAATTTATTAAGCAAATCAGGTGGCAAAGATAGAATATCAAGATATGCCAAAAAGAAAAAAATTGAAGTTAATTCAGTATATTTAAGAAATTTAAAGACTAAATTATTTAATAATTATCTTAAAAAAAATCATCTTAAATTAAGACCAGGTGTTAAAAATTTAATTTCTTTATGCAAAAAAGAAAATATTAAAATTGCATTTGTTTCATCTACATCTTCAAACAATATAAATGCAATCTTTTATTGTTTAAGAAATTCAATTAATAAAAGAGATTTTAACTTTATAGGGAATGCAAAATTAGTAAAAAAATACAAACCCAACCCAGATATATACTTATTAGCACTTAAAAAACTTAAGCTTAAAGCTAATGATTGTGTAGCAATTGAGGATTCTCAAGAAAGTTTAAATTCAGCTAGGCGAGCTAAAATAAAATGTATAATTTTTCCTGGAAAATTTCATTCTCCAAAAAAATTTATTGGAGCTTATAAAAAAGTTTATCAGCTTAATAAAAATATTATTTTGAGATAAATTCTTTTACCAAATTATTAAACTGATCAGGCTGTTCTAAGTGAACATTATGAGCACAATCTTTAAATATTTCTAAACGGCTATTTTTAATGTTTTTATTAAGTGTATCAACTTGATCAAAATTATATGAAGTATCTTTATCGCCCCATATTATAAGGGTGTCATTTTTTATATTTTTTAAATTTTCTTTACCTCTCCAATTTTTCATTGCTAGTAATGCATTATCAGCAGCTTCTGATGAAACATTTTTAACAGCATTTTCACAAAGGAAATAATTTTTGTCCTTATCACCTTTTACAAACCACTTAAGAGGCACTCTAGAAAAAGAGAGTTCTGTACCTTCTTTTTTAAGTTTTTCCCTTGTTTCCTCCATAGTCTCAAATCTTCCCGGGATATCTCCAATGGATCCTGTTGCAAAACAAATTAATTTATTAACTCTATCCCCAATCAATTTTGTAATTTCTTGAACAATCATTCCTCCCATTGAATGACCAATTAAATTGAATTTATCGATCTTTTTTTGATCTAATACATTTATAATTTCTTTAGCCATTTTATTAATAGAATTTAAAGATTTTAAATTATGACTTTCTCCAAATCCTGGGAGAGCTGGGGTAATCACACGATAATCTTTTGAAAAAAATTCTTTTTGAAAAGTCCACATTTCAGATGAACCTAGATAGCCATGAACTAAAACAAAAGGAAACCCTTCGCCTAAATCATCTACGTAAATATTGCTCATAATATTTCCTTAATAATGAATAAAGTTAAAATAGACATAAAACATATAATAAAAATATTAATTACTTTCCAAATTTTTTTACTATTAGCATACTTCGATAAATAATTAGATAAATATCCTAATATAAAAAAAAATAAAAATGATGCTATAGACGCACCTATCCCAAATAAAATTTTTTGGTTAAGTAAATAATTTTTTGAAAAATTTCCAAGAAAAAAAACTGTATCAGAATAAACATGTGGATTTAAATATGTAAATCCTAAAGTTTTAAATACAATATTTAATTTTGAAATATTATTTGGCTCAGTGCTAAAATTAATATCAGAATAATGAGATTTTATTTTTTTAAAAATAAAGTGAAGTAAAAATAAAATTAAAAATAAATTTAAAATTAATTCAATTAATGAGTTAAAATATTGATTAAAATAATGGAAAAGAAAAATACCCAAAAAAATTAATATCAAATCTGATATTGAACATATTAAGCAAACAATAAATATGTGTTGTTTTTTTAAACCTTGCTCAATAACAAAAATATTCTGGGCACCTATAGCTAAGATTAAGCTAATCCCAGTAAAGAAGCCTAATACTAGGTATTCCATTAAGGTTTTGGACTACTCTGGATTTGCTGTTAAAGTTTTAATTTCTAGTATATTTTCGTTTGGGTCTTTAACAAAGAAAGTTTCTTGCTCGTATTTTGTTCCTTTAAATCTCAAATAAGGTTCGTCGTAATACTTGGTTCCACTATCCTTTAATCTTTGTTTTAGAGCATCAAAGTCTTTTCTTGATAGGTGAACACCAAAATGAGGAACTGAAACATTTCCCATGTCTACATCGTGTCTCTCATTATCTAATTTATGTTCACTTTTATGTAAGGTTAATTCATTGCCCCAAAAATCTACATCTGCCCACTCTTGTGCTGAGTTGTCTAATCTACATCCCAAAGTTTCACTGTAAAACTTTTTTGCTATCTCTAAGTCTCCACACGGGATCGCTAGATGAAAACAATTAGTATTTTTATACATATAAACCTCTTTAAATTGGGCAATTAAGTACTATATAAGGCATATTATTTTTTAATCAACAGCAACTAAACTAATAAAATATGAGTGATTTTTTACAATCCATAATTGATAGAGATCCTGCTGCAAGGTCTAAGTTAAGTTTAATATTAACTTATCCTGGTGTTAAAGCAGTTTTTTTTCATCGAATAGCAAATTTTTTTAGTACTGCAAAATTTCATTTGATAGCAAGAATCATTTCTCAATTTTCAAGATTCTTAACCGGAATAGAAATTCATCCTAATGCAAAAATTGGAAAAAATTTATTTATAGATCATGGAATGGGTGTTGTGATTGGTGAAACTTCAGACATTGGAGATAATGTAACTATTTATCACATGGTTACATTAGGTGGAATAGCTCCAAGTATTAATTCAAATGACCAACGAAATATGAAGAGACATCCTACTATAAAAGAGGATGTAGTTATTGGTTCAGGTGCACAAGTATTAGGTCCTGTTGTAGTAGGTAAAGGCGCTAGAATTGGTGCAAATGCAGTTATTACAAAAGATGTTTCAGAAAATGCTGTTATGGTAGGAATTCCTGCAAGAAGTGTAGGTATTGCAGATAGTGAATTTAAACCTTATGGAATTACATCTGACAGTGATAAAAAGTCAGATGATGAATAATACTCAAAACGATTTTATTTCTGGAATAGGAAATACTCCACTAATTAAACTTAGAGCAGCTTCTGAAATTACTGGGTGTAATATTTATGGAAAAGCAGAATTTTTAAATCCTGGAGGATCCGTAAAAGATAGAGCTGCACTTGCTTTAATTAAAGATGCTCAAGAAAAAAAATTAATTTCAAAAGGTGGAACTGTTGTTGAGGGAACAGCTGGTAATACAGGAATTGGTTTGGGTCTTTTAGGAAACTCTCTTGGTTATAAAACAATTATTGTAATGAATGACAATCAAACACAAGAGAAAAAAGATTTACTTAGAAACCTTGGAGCTGAATTAAGATTAGTTCCACCTAAGCCTTATAAAGATGACAACAACTTTGTAAAAGTAGCAGCGAGACTTGCTGATGAATTAAGACCTACAAATAATAATGGAGTAATTTGGGCTAACCAATTTGATAATACTGCAAATGCTAAAGGACATTATGAAGGCACAGGTCAAGAAATCTGGGAACAGACCAATGGTAAAGTAGATGGTTTTGTTTGTTCTTCGGGCACTGGTGGTACAATATCAGGTGTTAGCAATGCTCTTAAAGAAAAGAATAAAGAAATAAAAATTTATTTATCAGATCCAAAAGGTTCTGCTCTTTATAATTACATTAAAAATGGTGAACTAAAATCTGAGGGTGGATCAATTACTGAAGGTATTGGCTCAAGTAGAGTGACTGCTAACTTTGGTGAGGCCAAAATTGATGACGCATATTCAATTGATGACCGTGAGGCTCTGCCTATTCTTTACGATTTAATTCAAAACGAGGGATTAAGTCTAGGTACAAGCTGTGGTATAAATATTGCAGGAGCAATAAGAATGGGTAAAGAGTTGGGTCCAGGAAAAACTATTGTTACTATTCTTTGTGATAGAAGTGACAAATACGCAACTAAAATGTTTAATAAAAAATTTTTAGAAGAAAAAGGTTTGCCAATACCCAATTGGTTTTAAATATAAATTTTATCAGCTAATCCGTAAGTAAGAATAGCACTTAAAATTGTAAGCACTCCAGCAGCTATTACACCTTCACTGTTAGTTTTTTCAGTATGTCCGAGTTTATTTATGTAAATGGTATAAATACCGAATATCAAATACATTAAATTTTGAACAAATACTAAATTAAAAAATGCCCATGTTCCATTTACTCCACCATCTCTAACAAACATAATATAAAGAGCCATTAAAAAAGACCCAACAAAAGGAGCTCCAAAAAATCTTGTGATCACTGCTGCTGAATGATCGATGTTATATTGATCCATAAAACCCTTAGTTCCAACTATAGCTCTGAAAGCATAAACAGCATAAACAAGGAAATGAACAACAAAAATGATTAGATAAACAATTCCATTAAACTTTTCTATCATAAATAATTACTATCAAATATTTAATTTAAATTAAACAGCATAATCAACATTTTTTTCACTCTCAAAATGCATATCTGTCGCGCGTTATAAACACATGAGACTCATTGTTAAAAATGTAACACTCTCTAATATAAATTAAATTAATAACAATTTAATAGGGAAATAATGAAAAAAATAATTTTCACGTTTTTATTGGTTTTGCTAACAACAACTTCACATGCACATATGAGTGATAAAGAAATATCTGAGTCTTTAAAATGTGCAGGAATTTTTACATCAACTCAATTTATTAAACAAGGTGAGCTTCCAAATGGTGATTTGGCTTACAAAGAAAATAGTCTAGCTGCAGCAAAGGTTACCAGAGAATTTCTTACAAATGAGGGTGTTTTAGAAGATAAAATAAATTCAAGTATAAATTCTACTGTTGATGAAATGTTTGGTAAACCTTATCAGAAAACTTTAATGGATAATTGCTATGCATTTATTTTCAAATTAATACCAAATGGTAAAGAAAAAGTGGAGGAGACATCGAAAACAATTTATGGAGGATAAAATATGATTATAAAAATAGAGGAGAATATAAAATCGTTTTCAGCATGGAGGGATATGGTTAAAGATAATGCTGAAAAAATTAAAGGATTTGGTGCAACCATTATTTTTGCTGGTGTATCAAAAGAAGATGCTTCAAAATTTACAGTAATTGTAAAATATGCAACTACGGAGGGGTTTGAAGCATTTAAAAATGATAAAGAACTTCACGCTGCAAGAGCTGCAGCTGGAGTTGATTTAAATTCTGCGAAAATTACTCCCATGGATGGAGACTTTATGGAAAATTTTTCAGGATAATAAAATAGGAGGAAAAAATGGAAAAAGAAATGCTAGTAGTAGCAAAGTTAAAAGAAGGTACTTTTGAAAAATTCATGGGATTTATGCAATCTCCTGAAGGACTTGCTGAAAGAGCAAAAGTTGCAGTGGTTGAAAAAACAATTGGAACTGTAACTCCAGACAAAAGTACTGTAATGTTTAAAATATTTTGTACTGATGAAGCTGCACTTCATAAGTTTATAGAAGGTACTGAGGTATCAAAGCCAATAATGGATGAAGTGTTAGACAGTTACTCAATATATGATTTAACTAAGGTTAAATAGAAAGCTGAGGCTACACATACTGACTAATCTCTGCTAGAATTAGTTGCTAGATTATTAGTAACAAGGAGGAAAAATGGCTGGAATAGAAGTAAAAAGTTTTGATAAAGCAGATGAAGTAAATGATAATTTTAATAATGCTAAAATTGAAGCAGTTAAAGTTGGAAATCAAAGATTGATGAAACTTACTTTACAACCTGGTTGGCAATGGTCAAAAGATATAAAGCCAACAGTTGGTGGCGATAGCTGTCAAGCTACACATCTTGGCATAATTATCTCAGGTGCTGTATGTGCAAAACATAATGATGGAACTGAACTAACTTATAAAGCTGGTGATGCATATTCAATACAACCAGGTCATGATGGATGGGTTGTTGGAGATAAACCAGCAGTAGTATATGAATTTCATGGAATGTGGGGTGAATAATGTCTAAATTTTATGTAATTGGAAAGGCAAGTCCTGAGTTATTAAAAAAAATGCATGCTGACCCTAACGCAGATAGAGGTGCGGTAATGAAATCAATGTGTGATAGCTTAGGAGTAAAAGCCATTAGTTATGAATGGTTAAGAGGACGTTTTGATGTTCTTTTCTGTGTAGAAGGAGATTATGAAAGTGTTCTTGCTATGAAAGTAACTGTTTTAAATAGTGGAATGATGTCAGATCTGATGGTTCATGAAGTATTTGATTACAACAGTGCATTTAAAAAGGCAGCTGATGTTTCAAAAAGTTATAAAAAACCAGGTGAATAAATAGAAAGGAATAATATGTCTATATTAGAAAAATATAGTGCTGCAATAAAAAATAAAGATGAAGCAGTGATGAATGATCTTTTGCATGATGATTTTAAATTCACAATGCATAAGTCAGGAAATGTTTTAGGCAAAAGTGATGTTATCAAATGGGCAATGAGCGGCGACATAAATCAAAATAAAGTAAGAGTTGTTTATGAAAATGACGAAGTTGGTGTTCATCATTCATTTGTTACTTTTGATGATGGAAATGTAGAGGCTGTAATGGCAGTTTATAAATATGATAATGGAAAAATTGTTAGTTTAGAAACTGGTGCTACACCTATGCCAAAGTAAGTGAGTGGTATTGATTTTTATTTTTCGATAGGAAGCACATATACCTATCTATCCGTAACTAGAATACTTGATGTTGAAAAACAACATCAAGTAAAATTTAATTGGAAACCCTTTTCAGTTAGAGCAATTATGAAGGAAATGAATAATATCCCATTTCCAAAGGATAAAATGAATAAAGTTAATTACATGTGGAGAGATATTGAAAGACGTGCAGAGGGATATGGTTTTTTTGCTAAAACACCAGTACCATACCCTTTATCTGAATTCGATTTAGCAAATCAAATAGCAATTTTAGGTTTTGACAAAGGTTGGGGAGAAAAATTTGCGATGCTAACTTATAAAAAATGGTTCCAAGAAGGCAAAGAACCTGCCATTGAACCTAGCATTTCTGAGGTTTGTGCTGAATTAAATTTAGATAAAGATGAAATCATATCTGAAGCAAATTCTGAAAATATAGAGGCAAAATATAACGAAAACACAAATTCAGCTCGTGAAAATAAAATTTTTGGTAGTCCATCTTTTATAGTAAAAAATGAAGTCTTCTGGGGAGATGACCGAATGGAAGATGCTATTAAATGGTCATTTAAATAATTATATATATTTCCGTTAAATTAATTTAAAGTCTTGGTATGAGTCTTGCTACTTCGTATTTATTTTTAGGTATTGCAGTTTTTTTAGGTGTTACCTCAAATAGTTTTGCAAAAAGTGCTGAAGGATTTACACTTCTTGTTCCAAGTATAATTACAGCAATAACAATTGTGTTATGTATGTATGCTCTATCTTTAGTAATGAAAAACATTCCAATGGGAATTACTTATGCTTCATTCGCAGGATTAACGATAATTGCAACAGTGGTTGTTGGAGTAATAAGATTTAACCAAGTACCTAATTTTTATTCATTGATAGGCTTATCGTTTATTATAATTGGTGTTTTAATGGTTAACTTGTTAGGTAATAATTAAAATGATTAATAAAAAATATGCTCAACCTTTATTCATGATTTTTATGTCCTTTGGCATGAGTGTGATTATGAGTGGTGTTGTAGTTGCTGTAAACACTGGATTTACTGATGGATTTATAAGTAGATGGTTTTATTCTTGGATGTTTGCATTTCCAATTGCATTAATTGCTGCGTTTACTATGGCACCAATAATAAGACCATTAGTTAATAAAATTGCATCAAAAGAATAATCATGAAACCTTTATTTGGATATATATTTTTAGCTATAGGGATTTCTTTTGGTATTGCATCAAATAGTTTAGCTAAAATTTCAGAAGGTTTTACCAAACTAACACCATCGGTTTTGTGCATCTTATTTATGTGTATTACGATGTTTTCAATAGCTAAAGCAATGCATGCTCTTCCTGTGGGTTTTGCGTACGCAACATATAGCGGACTAACTGTAACTGGAGTTGTACTGTTTGCAGTGTTGAAACTTAATCAGGTACCAAATATTTATGGAATTATAGGAATTATATTAATTATTATTGGTGTAATAATGGTTAATTATCTTGGACGGCTAAACTGATATTTTTTTATAATCTCTGGAAGCTCGTGACTTCCATCTTCATTTAATGGTAAATCATACTCGTTAACAACAGTGCTAGTATCTAAAAGCGAGTATAAATGAGGATACATATCTCCATTAGATGCCTGCTCCCACAATAAATGTTCAAGCTTAAAAGCATTTACTCTTAATAAAACTAGATTTTCTTTATTAGGATAATGTTTGTTTAAAGTTTCTTCTACCTGATCCTCTTCTGAAAAATGAATATATCCATCTTTAAGATCTTTTTCTGATCCACCATATGTCCCTGATTGCTTAGCTTTTTGCCATTCGTCTTTATCTATAACTTTAAAAATATATTCTAAATTCATATCACCAAGAAGTATTTGGACCTTTTAAAAATTCTATTTCTTCCTCAGTAGACTCTCGTCCTAATATTTCATTTCTATGAGGATATCTATGAAATTGTCTAACTACTTTTGTATGATCTTGCCAAAATTTTTTTATTTCGTTGTAACCCTCATGCTCCCTTAAATATTTATTTAACAAATAATAAGCCATTTCATGATCGCTGATTTCTTCACTATGAATTAATGGTAATAACATAAACAATCTTTGATTAACGTTCATAGCCTCTAAATAACCTGAATAAACTGCATCATTTACAATCAACCTAGTTTTTTGATCTTGTGCAAAAGCCTTTTTATCATTTCTAAACATATTTCTTGAAAATTGATCAAATAAAATAACTAACGCTAAACAACTCATAGGGTTATCCTGCCAATCATCATATTCATTTTGAAAAGCTAATTCATAATCTTTGAAAAAGTTATCTTTAATTTTTTGATCAAAATTTTCATCCTTTTTAAAATGCATCTCAGAAGGAGTTTCTTTAAACCAGAAATCTAAAATGACTTGTGCTCTTTCCGGTATCATTTAGAAACTGGTTTTAATAATTTTAGAAAATTATTATGAATTTTTTTATTTGAAGAAACTAAGATATTTCCAGCATTAGCGGCATCTCTATTATCCCAAGTACTAATATTACCACCTGCTGCCTTAATAATTGGTATAAGTGGGTGAATATCCCAAATTTTATTTGAGCACTGTATTACAATGTCAACTCTTCCTTCAGCTAAATGAGAATAACTTAAAGCATCACTGCATGGAAATTGCATTAATTTCAAAATTTTTGGAATTTTTTTTTGTTTGTTTAATGACAACCACCCATGAAATGCTGCAGAAACCTTTACATTTTTAAATGTAGCTTTTTTATTTACTGATAATTTTTTCTTTTTTCCTTGAGAAACAACATAGGCAAGTTTATCAGAATAATTTAAATAATATTTTTTAAGAACTGGAAAGTTTGCTAATCCCAAAATTGGTATTCCTTTAAAATTTAATGAAATTAAGTTACTCCAAGTTGGGTTTCCTATAACGTAGGATCTTGTTCCATCTATAGGGTCAATTACCCAAGTATAATCACTTTTTGAATTTGTTGAACCATATTCTTCACCAATAACTTGGTGTGTGGGAAATTTTTTTTTAATCCTTGAACGTATAAATTTTTCAAAAGCTCTGTCTGAAGTAGTTACTGGATCATAACCTTTACCTTTAAGCTTGTTAGATACTTTAAAGGTTCTGTTCAATTTTGAATTATAGAACCTAGTTAAATCTTTTGCTAATTGATTTAAAAAACTAGCGTATATAGGGTATTTTTTTCTATCAAAATTAATCACACAGAACTCTTACTATTTAATTTATGTTGATTAAAGTTAAATTTTAAATAATCCTCACGTGGTAATTATGAAAATTGAGCTAAATCAAAATAAGGTTTTTTACAATAATGGATCCGAAAAAAAAGAAATTCACCCATTCTGGTTACGTGAAAGAGTAAATGGCGAAGAATACCTAGATAAAGGAACTCAACAAAGACTTTTCGATCCTACCTCCTTAAGTAGTGATATTTCAATAAATAAGGCAAATATTAATGAAAAATATTTGGAAATTGATTTTGATGATGGTGTTACTTCAAAACTAGAAATTGATAAAATTGCTTTAGAATTTTCTAAAGAAGATATCGTCATTAAATCAATAGAAAAAACCAAATGGGACTCGCGACTTAAAAATATTAAAAATTTTCATTATCAAAAAGATTTTTATGAAAGTAAGGATATGCATGATTTACTTGTTTCTTTTTATCAATATGGATTTGTTGTTATAAAAAATATTCCAACATCAAAAAACTATATTGTAGAATTTGCAAATTCCATAGGAAGTGTGCGAAGAACAAATTTTGGAGAATACTTTAATGTTAAATCTAAACCAGACCCTAATGATCTTGCTTACACATCTTTAGCCTTAGCTCCTCATACTGATAATCCTTATAGAAATCCAGTACCATGTATTCAGTTATTACATTGTATTGAAAGTAAAGTATCAGGAGGACTGTCATCTTTAGTTGACGGTTATACTGTTACGGAAGAATTAAGAAGTAAATTTCCAGAATTTTATAATATTTTAACAGAAGTAAAAGTTAGATTTAGATTTGTAGATAAAGAGGTAATTCTTGAAAACATCTCTCCCTTAATCGAACTTAACGATGATAAAAGTTTTAAACAAGTTAGATTTAGTCCTAGACTAGACTACGTTCCGATTTTAGATAAAAAAAAATTAGATCTTTATTATCAAGCAAGAAAGAAACTATCTGAAATGTATAATTCTGAGAGATATAGAATTGAATTTAAACTTGAGCCTAAAGACTTAATAATGATGGATAATCATAGATTACTCCATGGAAGAACAGCTTATGAAACTAAAGAGGGCGAAAGATTTTTACAAGGTTGTTATATTGATTTTGATAGTACAGAGGGAAAACTTAGACATTTAAAAAGAAAGTTTAATCTCTAAATAATTTTTCTATTTGTGCCTCTGCATCACTTATTGATTTTTCATAATCTAATGCCATTTGATCTGCACTAATAATATCTACTTTTTCAATCCCAAAAAAATTAAGAATAAATTTTAACCAAGGGGTTAGGAAATCCTCAGGGCTATTTAATTTTGTTCCTCCAGAGGTTATTACTAAATAAGCATGTTTATTTTTTAATAACCCTTCCCGTCTCCCATTAGGTTTAAATCTAAATGTTTCCCCTATCCTAGCTGCTAAATCTGACCAGGCTTTAAGTGTTGCGGGAGGACCATAATTGTAAATAGGAGCTGAAATTATAATCACATCACTTTCTTTTAACTCCTTTACTAATTTATCAGAAAGTTCAAACATTTTTTTGTGGTGTTCTGTCTGATCTTTTTCATCAATTTTCATACCCGACTCTGTAAGTCCACTTACAAAAAACATCTCATCGTCTAAATCACGATAAATCACCTCATCTCCAGGTTTTTTAATTTTCTCTAAAAGTTTTTTAGCAAGTGCGCGCGAGGTTGATCCTTTTTTTCTAGCGCTTGAATCTATTTGATAAATCTTCATTAATACCTTTTATCCGAATTTTTGCATAAAAGGAAAGATTTCAATTATATAAAATCCAATTGCTTGTAATTGATTGGTTAATATTAAAATACCTGTAATTAAAAGAATTATTCCGCCAATTTTTGAAATTAAATTAATATTTTTCCTAAAATTCTTTGAAAATAATAAAAATTTTTGAATTAAATATCCTGATAAAACAAAAGGAATTGCAAGACCTAATGAATATAAAATTAATAATATTACTGCTCTTGATAAGGTTTCTTCAATAGATGCTAAAGCTAAAATTGAACCTAAAATTGGACCAATACAGGGTGTCCATCCAAAACCAAAAGCAACACCGATTACATATGGAAAAAGAATATTTCTTGATTCTTTAGCATCAAGTCTTTTTTCAAAATTTAGGTAGGGGATATTAATTATTCCAATTAATTGGAGAGAAAAAATTATAATAATTATTCCAGCTGCAATTCTTAAAATTTCTGAATTTTGTAAAAGTGTCTGACCTAAAAATGATGCAGATGCTCCTAAAATAACAAAAACAGTTGAGAACCCAAGACAAAATAAAATTAACGGAAAAAAGTTTATTTCTTTTTTATTTAGTATTTCTTGTAAGGATTGACCAGAGATATAAGAAATATATCCAGGTATTAAAGGTAGAACACATGGAGATAAAAAACTTATAAGTCCTGCTCCAAAAGCAATTAAATATTCAAACATTTATCCAGTATTTTTCATTGCAGCAGATATGCCTGCGATAGATGTCATTAAAGCGTCATCAAGAAATTTTTTATCTAATTTTTTGTATTTTTTATTTGTTAATTTGTTCATTATATTTGCCTGTAAAATATTTAATATCTCTGTATAATTGCTTCTAATAAACAGTGCTTTTCTAAATTTTTTTCTTTCTTGTACCACTTCCTTTGGGGTAATTTTATTATGCAATTTGACCAATGCATCAAATTGATATCTTAATTTTCTTCCAATTCTCCTTAATGAAGCATCAGCCAAATTATTTTCGTATATAACTGAAATTTCTGGATCAACCTTTGAAATTACCATATCTAAAATATCCATAGTCGAAATAAAATATGGCCAGTTCTTTTCCATATCCATCATAGTTTTTTTAAACTTTTTAATTGATCCATATCTCAAAGCCTCAGTTGTTCCTAACCAAGCTGGTAACATTAATCTAATTTGTGTCCAAGCAAATACCCAAGGTATCGCTCTTAGACCTTGAATGTTATCAACATTTTTTCTTTTTGTTGGTCTTGAACCTATAGCTAGCTTTCCTAGAGACTTGTGAGGTGTAACAGTTTTAAAGTATCTGATAAAGTCTTCGCTTTGATTTAAATATTTCCTATAAGCAGATGTAGAAATTTCAGACATATTCTGAATTAAATCTCGCCAATTAGGTTTTGATTTTGGTGGTGGATTTAAAGAAGCATCCATTACCGCTCCGATATAACTACAAAGATTATATTCAGCTAAAGGTTTATATCCATATTTCTGTTGAATTACTTCACCCTGATCAGTAATTCTGATTTTCCCATTTACAGTTCCAGCAGGTTGAGATTTTAATGTTGCTTGAATTGGTCCTCCTCCTCTTCCTGGAGATCCTCCTCTTCCATGAAAAAATACCAAGTCAATTTTGTATTTTTTTGACAATGCTCTTAACTCTTCTTGAAGTTTATATTGATGCCAACTTGCTGATAATTTTCCTGCATCTTTACTTGAGTCTGAGTATCCAATCATTACTTCCTGTTTAGAATTAATCAATTTTCTATACCAAGAAAGTTTGAATAAATTTTTCATAACATCTTTAGCTTTTATTAAATCATCCAAAGTTTCAAACAGTGGAACAACTCTTAATAAATTTTTAATTTTTGCTTGTTTTTGTAAAAAATATACAGACAAAATGTCGGAAGCATTAGATGTCATTGATATTACATATGCACCTAAACACTCATTTGGAGTAGATGAAATAAGCTTAAAAGTATTCCACACCTCTCTATTTTCTTTATTTTGTATTTTTATTTTATCTACAAAAAATTTATTCTTATTAATTGATTTATTTAATAATTTAATTTTATCTATCTCACTTAAATTAGAATATTTAATTTTACTGTTCTTTTTGAAAATTTCATTTAAGAGTTTTTCATGTCTATCAGCTTCTTGTCTGATGTCTAATCTTGCAAGATTAATGCCAAAACACCTAACTCTCCTCATTAAATCTAATAGATCTGCATTGGCAATATGATCTCCTTTATTTAATTTTAATGAGTTTCTTACTTCTCTTAATGGAATAGTAATTTCATGTTTGTTTTGAATTAATTTTTTTTCATTTAAGTTTGAATTATTTTTTAAATGATTTGCAATTAATTGATGGGTTAGTCTTACTTTATCTCTTATTGGCCTTAAATACACTCTATACGGTTCAAAACTATTTCCAGTCGCTTTTTTAATTTTTGCAGAACATTCTTCCATGGATAAATCTTGAATTAACTTAGTAAGTTCTTTTTCATATAATTTTGCAGCTTGCCACCTAGAAAATAATATTACTTTCTTAGTTACTTCAGCTGTCACATTCGGATTTCCATCTCTATCTCCGCCCATCCATGATCCAAAGTGAATAGGGTTAAAATCTCTTGGTAAATCCTTTTTTAAATTTTTTCTAAATATATCGTTTAGTCTTTTGTAAACTTTAGGAATTGTGTCCCACAAACTATCCTCAATAACGGCTAAACCCCATCTAGCCTCATCTAATGGAGAGGGCTTGGTTCGTTTTAACTCATCTGTTTTCCATATAATTGCTATTTCTGAATATAATTGTCTATCTAGTTCGATAATCTTTGATGGATATTTTTTATATAGATGTCTCTGCTCCATAATATAAATTAAATTTGCATATTTTTGTATTAAAGTTCTTCTTTTTACTTCTGTTGGATGAGCAGTAAGAACAATCCCAATATCAAGTTTTTTTGCCTGCTCATAAATATTTTTGTCAGAAATTTTTTTGTTTTTAAATAAGCCCTCAATTATATCTTCTATAAATAAATTTTGATTTTTACTTTTAAAATATGGATTTTCGTACTCATTTAACTTTCTTGACGCATCAAGGGACTCTACTAGATTCAGTAAATTTAAAATATGTGAAAATGCTCGACTTAATTTAAATGTATTCTCTGGAGTTAGTTTTTTTACTTCTTTTGAAATTCTTGATAGTACTTTTCTTTTATTTTTATCAGAGAGAGTATTTTTTGATAGCACTCTAAATTTTTCGACAACTTTAAAAAATGCTAGACCTTCTTGATCTTTAATAACTCTACCTAGAAAAGTACCTAATAATCTAAAATCCTCTCTTAAAAGCTTAGTAGGTATTCTCTCATAGTAAAGATCTCTTTTCTTCATTATTTAAAATAAATTTTTTTTGTAAAATTCCTTTTACATTTGTTTTTACACTAAAAAAGAACCCAGAATATCTAAATTTTTGCAAATCTGCTTTGTTCATGCCTTTAGTTGCTGTTGAAACATAAAGCTCATTAGTATTTTTGCCACCAAAAGCACAATTAGTTATATTTTTTGCAGGAAACTGAATTCTGTGAATTAATTTTGCTTTTTTATTAAAAACAGAAATACAAGCACCATGGAAATGAGCTACCCATAAATTTTTATTTTTATCTAATGTCATTCCATCTGGTGAACCTTCATCAGAAGATAATTTTTTAAATATTTTTTTGCTAACTATTTTATTATTTTTATTTATTTTAATTTTATAGATAGTTTTTTTTGGACTATCTGTATGATAAAAATTATACTGATCAATAAACGCTGGTCCATTAGTAATTCTATAATTTTTATCAACTTTTATTAATTTAAAATTTTTATCCAATTTATATAAAGAACCTTTTTCAATTTTTCTTTCCAAGTTATCCATGGTTCCAAACCAAAGATTTCCAGCAGGATCTGTTTTACCATCATTAATTCTATTTAGTTTCAAGTTTGGTTCTATCTTTATTGATTTTAAAATTTTTTTTGATTTTAAATTTTGAATTCTTAATTCTCCCTGGAGGCCTAAAATAAAAATATAATTTTTGATATGAGCGATAAAACCAATTTCTTTATTTACTTTAAAGATTTTCTTTTTTTTATTTTTAATATTAAAAGAGCAAATTTTCTTTTTTTTAATATCTACAAAATAAATTGAGTTATGTTCACTAACCCATAAAGTTCCTTCACCTAAAGTACATCTTAATTTCCAAAGAGGTTTTGGTTCTGATGTTTTTATTTTATTCATCTACTTCAAACTCTTTTATAAAATCTTCATTTGGATTTATACCAATACCCATATTATCTGTTGCTGATGCATAGCCGTTATTGTTTCTAACTTGGTCTAAAATAGAAAATTCTTCCTTTGGCAAATCTGTGATAAAAATATTTTTTTCTGTTGTATCAAACTCAAGCATAGATTTAGATGGAAATAGTCCACCTGGCATATCTGGTTGTGCTGTCAACAAATGAAGGTTAACCGCAATACTAACTGCAGAACCCCATACATGATTAATTACTGGTATAAAATTTGCTTGCGCTAATGCTGCAACTTTTAAATACTCGGTAATTCCACCAAGTCCACAAACCTCTGGTTGAGCTATATCAATACATTTATTTGATATTAATTTATTCCAGCCATATTTGGTAAATTCAGCTTCTCCACCTGCAATGCTAGTAGAGATTTTTTGTTTTAATTCCCTGTAACCCTCATAATCTTCAGGAGCGACAGGTTCCTCAAACCAATAAATATCTAGCTCATCTAGACCTTTTCCAACATAAAGAGCATCTTTCAAATTATAAGCGTGGTTGGCATCAACCATTAATTTAAAGTCTTTACCTATAGAGTTTCTAACTGCTTGTGCTAACTTTAAATCTTCTTTTGGACCCAATCCAACTTTCATTTTCATAGCTTTAAAGTTTTTTGATTTAATCTGTTTTGCTTCTTCTTGAAATAATGGAATTAACTCATCAATTGATTTTTTTTGCAACATCATCCCATATCCATATACAGGAACATCATTATTACATTTTCCACCAACAAGTTGGTAAAGAGGAGAGTTCGTTTTTTTTCCTAAGATATCCCATAGAGCTATATCTACTCCTGATAAAGCTTGAATCGGCATCCCTTTTTGACCACTATCTCTTAAAAGATTGTAAACTTTTTGCCAGATGTGTTCTTTGTTTAAAGGGTCTTCGCCAATCACCAAAGGCTGTATAACTTTTTCAACAATATACTTGTTTGCTAGGGCTATATTTCCAGGGCCAAAACACTCACCCCAACCTGTTATTCCTTCATCTGTTTGGACTTCAACTAGATGGGCTGTGCGATGTTTGTAATATTGTTGTGAGTATCCAAGTTCTTTTTCTAACTCGTATTTAAGTACATGACTTTTAATAGAAGTTATTTTCACAACAAGATTATAAAGCAACTACCTTTGAGTTTTGCTCTCCTAAGTTTTCAACTGATAATTTCATCATATCTCCAGCTTTTAAAAACTGCTGCGGCTTCATTCCCATGCCTACTCCTGGAGGTGTCCCAGTTGTAATAATATCTCCTGGTAAAAGAGTCATATACTTACTCAAATAAGATACAATCACATCAACATTAAATATCATTGTGCTTGTATTACCTGTTTGCATTCTTTTTCCATTTACATCTAAGCTCATTTTTAAATTATTAACGTCTGATATTTCATCTTTTGTAACTAAATGTGGACCAATAGGACCGTAAGTGTCATGAGATTTTCCTTTAACCCACTGTCCCATTTTTTCAATTTGCCACTCACGTTCACTTACATCATTTACTAAACAATAACCTAAAATATGATCTTGTGATTGATTTTCTGAAATATGTTTGGCTTCTTTACCAATTATAATGCCAAGCTCTACCTCCCAGTCTAATTTTTTTGATCCTGAAACTATTTCAACATCATCGTTGGGTCCAACTATACAGCTAGTTGCCTTCATAAAAACTATTGGTTCTTTTGGAATATCAGCACCAACTTCAGCAGCATGATCTGAATAATTAAGGCCTATAGCTATAAACTTACGTGGGCTAGTTATACAAGAGCCTATTCTTTCATTTGAGGATAATTCAGGTAAATTCGATAAATCAGCATTTTGTAACTTTGCAAAAGTCTCGAAGTTTAAAAAATCAGGATTTAAATCTTTAATATGAGAACTTATATCTCTAATTTTACCATCCTTATCCATAATAGCTGGCTTTTCACTTCCTTTTTGTCCTACTCTTAATAATTTCATATTTATCCTTTTGTTGTTTAATTATATTGAAATTCCACCATCAACATGAATTGTACTTCCTGTTGTAAATGTTGCATCATCGCTAGCTAAATAAACAGCCACAGCTGCTATTTCTTCTGCTGTACCTAATCTTCCCATAGGTTGCCTTGCTATAAAATCTTTTTTTGCTTGAACGGGATCTGGGCTTTGATTGACCCTATCTTGCCAAGAAGGTGAATAAACTGTACCTGGCGCAATTGAATTACATCTAATATTTTTTTTAACGAAATCTGCTGCAATCGCTTTTGTTAAACCAATCACTGCACCTTTTGTTGTTCCATAAACAAATCTATTTGGAAAACCTTTGAAGCTAGATGCACATGAAGATATATTGATAATACTTCCACCATTTTGTTTGATCATTAAAGGTAAAATAGCTTTACACATAAAGTACATCGACTTTACGTTTACATTAGAAGAAAAGTCCCAATCTTTTTCATCACATTCCAATATTGTTCCATGATGAACAAATCCAACAGCATTAAATAAAACATCAACTCTATCTAAAGTTTTAGTAAATTCTAAAATTGCATTGTTGTCTGTTGAGTCTAGCTTTTGCACTTTAATCTCAGGATATTCATTGTTTAAATCAGCTAAAGTTTTATCATTTAAATCAGTTGCAATTACATGAGCACCTTCTTTATGAAAAGCTATTGCTGTTGCTTTTCCAATGCCCTGGCCTGCTGCTGTTACAAGAATTTTTTTACCCTCTAATCTTCCACTCATTTTTTATTTATCCTTTCGATTTCATTATAAAGTGAACTATGATCAGTGTTTCCATGACCATTATCGACAAGGGTTTTATACATTTCTTTCACTAAATTTGAAATAGGTAAATGTGTATTATATGAATTTGCACACTCTAAAATGTTATTCATATCTTTTAAATGGGTAAAAGTTTTACCTTTTGGAGTAAAATCTTTATCTATCATTCTTTTTCCATGAGTTTGTAAAATTTTACTATCCGCCCAACCTCCAGAAAGAGCTTTAATTAATTTTAATGGGTCAGCTCCTGCTTTTTCACATAAAGTTATTGCCTCCGCAACCGCTCCTATGGTAACCCCTACCACAATTTGATTTGCTAACTTTGAAACTTGTCCACTACCAATAGGTCCAACTAAAGTTGGATTTCCCATAGCTTTTAAAATATTTAAAGAGTTTTCAAAAACAATTTGTTCTCCTCCAACCATTATAGCTAATGATGCTTCCTCAGCTCCAATTGTTCCTCCTGAAACTGGTGCATCTAAATAATTTACGTTTTTTGTCTTTAGACTATTTCCATATTTTGTTGCTGTCGTTGGTTTAACCGAACTCATATCAATAACGGTTGATCCAGATTTTAAATTTTCTAATAAATCTGAATTACTCATTATTGCATCAACAGCGCTATCATCTGTTAACATTGTAATAATAAAGTCATTATCTTTAACAACTTCACCTAATGTTTTTGATATTTCAGCGCCAAACTCTTTCAAAGGTTCTGCTTTATTAATTGAACGATTGAATACTTTTAATTTAAAATCTGATTTTAATAAATTTTTAGCCATTGGCAGGCCCATAAGACCTGTTCCAATAAAGCCTATTTTCATCATGGCTTCGGTTTAAACTCGTGGAAGTTTTGCGTCATTGCTTCTGGGAAAAACATAACACATGCTAATACAATCAACTGAATAACTATAAATGGAGCAAAGCCTCTAAATATATCTGTTAATGAAATATGTGGAGGAGCAACAGATTTTAAATAAAAAGCGGCAGGCCCAAACGGTGGACTTAAAAATGAAACTTGCATATTTACACAAAATAATATTCCAAACCAAATTGGATCAAATCCAAGAGCTATAACTATTGGTAAAAATACAGGCATTGCTAACAATACAATTCCAACCCAATCCATAAATGCTCCCATAATCAAAAACATAATCTGCATCATGAAGATTAAATACATTGGTTTTAAATCATACGCCAAAATAGTTTCTGCTACATATTTAGGACCTCCAGCAAGAGAATAAGCACCTGCTAAAACTGTAGCACCAAAAGTAATAGTTAAAATAGTTCCTGATGCTTTGAAAGTTCTTGTTAATGCATCTTTAAATAAAAACCACGTAAGTTCTTTTCTCGCAAAAATTATAATTAATGTAGCAACTACTCCCATACCAGCTGCTTCTGTAATTCCTGTCATTCCAGAATAAATTGAACCTAATACAATTATTACAATACCAATAGGCGGTAAAAGACCTGGAAGATATGACATTTTTTCTTTTAAAGTTAAAGCAGGCTCATCACTTAAAGGTGCCAAATGCGGTTGTAATCTTGTACGAATTAAAATGTATGTAATAATTAAACCTGAAATCATTAAACCAGGAACAATAGCTTCTTGAAACAACATAGTAATTGAGGTTTCAGTGGTTAATCCATAAATAATTAAAACAATTGAAGGCGGTATCATTGTTCCCAAAGATCCAGATGCACAAATAATTCCAATCGACATATCTTGATCATATTTTAATCTCAGCATTTGAGGTAATGCAATTAAACCTAATAAAACTATTTCTCCACCAATAATTCCACTCATCGCTGCCATGATTGTTGCCATGATGGCAGTTACAACACCTACTCCACCTCTAGTTTTTCTTAACCAAGCATTTAATGCATCATATAAATCTCTTGCTATATTTGAACGTTCTAGCAAGGAGGCCATAAATATAAATAATGGAACAGATAAAAAGGAATAAGTGACAACAAGGGAATAGTATCTTGAAAGTAATATGCCTAATGCATGTTCACCTATGTATAAAAATACTAGTACTGCACCCATAAAACCAGATGCAAAACCCATTGGAACACCTATAGATATAAGTAATAATAATCCTACTATAAGTATTATCGAAAGTGATCCTATATCCATATTATTTTAATTCTTTAGAAGGGTCGTATTGTTTTTCCTTAGGATTTCTCCAATCAATAATTAAATTATTTACAGATTGCACAGCAATAAGAAAAACACATAGAAGTGTTAATGGCTTCATAGTAGCTGGAATTGGTGGATCCCAATAAGTTGCAAATCTCTCCCAATTTATAAATGATCTGTATGCATCTTCCATACCCCCATAAATTACAGCTGCTGCAAAAAGAACAATAATTAAAGTACTAATTAGGTCAAAAATTCTCTGTGTTGGTCTACTAACCCAATCATACAATAATACTATTCTAATATGACTTCTTAATCTTGTTGCGTATATGCCGCCAACTAAATAACAAACACCAGCAAGCCATAGACACAGTTCGTTTGCCCACAAAGTTGGTTTAAACAATACATATCTCATAAAAATTTCATACATCATCACAATTACAATTACAGGAATTAAATATTTAATTGTGTGACTTAAAAATAAGGAAACTCTATCAATCCAATTTATTGGAAAATCATCTTTACTCGCAACTTTTTGATTTTGTTCTTGTAATTCTTTATCAATCATTGAGTAAAAATTTAAATAATTCGAAGGGCCTTTGCAGGCCCTTCAAGATTTTTTTATTACATGATACCGTTAGCTTTCATATAAGCTTTGTGTATCTCGATAAGTGCC
Organism: uncultured Pelagibacteraceae bacterium; assembly: GCA_902616165.1. Classification (GTDB taxonomy): domain Bacteria; phylum Pseudomonadota; class Alphaproteobacteria; order Pelagibacterales; family Pelagibacteraceae; genus Pelagibacter. The sequence continues at coordinate 6,134 of CACMRS010000009.1, read as the reverse complement.
GCAGCTTCTGGAGACTTAGTCTTCCATTCTTCCCAAGCAGCTAGAGCAGCTTGTCTGAATTTAAGTCTGTCTTCTCTAGACCAGTCATGAAGAGTAACGCCCATTTCATTTAAAGCTTTAACCGCTTCTGCGTTTTTTCTCTCAACTAAGCTAGTGATAGTTCTTCCAGCAATTTCAATACCTGCTTTCATTGCACCTTTTTCATGAGGCTTTAACTTGTTCCATACTTTTGTGTTACAAGCTAAGTGGTCAGCTGGCATAGAGTGGAAACCTGGGTATGTAGCATATTTATTTTGCTCATAGTGTCCACCAGCATAGTTAGTAGCTAAAGATGAATAGTCAGCACCATCGATTAGACCAGTTTGTAAAGCAGTTGGAACTTCACCAAAGTCCATTACGATTGGCTTAGCACCTAATGCTGTAAAGATCATACTTTCCATTCCTGGAGGTGATCTAAATTTAAAGTCTTTTAATGAAGCAACATCTGGGATTGGTCTGCTAGATATTAAAGACTCGTGGCCTGGTATCCACCAACCAATTAATGTCATTCCATATTTGTTGTAAAGTGCATCAACAGCATCTTGAGCTCCTGGGAAATTCAAGAATTCATATTGTTGATATGGGTTATCGTATCCACCCATTACATCACCTGCGAATTGGAACGCTGCATTTTTACCAGTTTGGTAACCAGCACCAGTCATATCACAATCGATAATTCCAGTTTGTGCAGAATTAAATACCTCAGCAGATTTACCTGTTACTGATGATGAGTAGAACATTTCTACTTTTAAGCTTCCGCCAGAAAACATTTCGACGTTTTTAGCGAATTGAGCAGCAACTTCACCATTTGGTGAACTAGCTGTAAAGTGTGTTTCAATCTTTAAAGTCTTTGCATTTGCAGAGCCAAATAAAGCAACTGAAACAATAGCTACAGCTGCTATAGTTTTAGATATAAGTTTAAACATTATCTTCCTCTCGTTTATGTTTTTTTGAAAGTTAACCATAAATGATTTTTGAGATCAATAATTTCGTTTAACTTTTATATATAGAAATTATATATATTTATTGAACTAACAACTTATAGTTGTTCTAAACTACTTCTGAAATAAGAGGTTTTTTATTGAAATAACAATAAATATTATCGACTGCCATCATGCTCATTGCCAATCTAGTCTCATGAGTCGCACTACCGATATGAGGTAGAACAAAACAGTTATCTAGTTTCAAATATCTTTTATCTAAATTAGGTTCGTTATTAAAAACATCTAAACCTGCTGCATAAATTTTTTTGTTTTCTAATGCATCTATCAAGGCATCATCATCAATGGTTGATCCTCTTGATGTATTTATAACTACAGCATGTTTCGGTAACAAACTAATTGTTGAAGAATTAAGAATATGTTTGGTCTCAGCAGTTGCAGGTGTATGTATACTAACAAAGTCACACTCTGGTAGCATAGTTTTAATATCAGGAAAATACTTTGCACCATCTTCCAGATCATCAGAAAGTTTGTTTCTATTATAATAAATTATTTTCATACCAAATGCCTTAGCAGATTTTGCAGCCATTCTTCCAATACGACCCATTCCAATGATACCTAAGGTTTTACCTGTAACAGAATTACCAATCATAAATTTAGTTAAATCTGGTTTTTGATTTTTCCAATCATCTGCTCTAACTAAATTATAGGCTTCACCAATTCTTCTAGATGCAGCTAATACCAAAAGTATTGTAGTTTCTGCAACAGCCTCATTTAACACATTGGGAGTATTTGTTACTTTAATTTTTTTTTCTTTAGCAGATTCAATTGAAATATTATCATAACCAACACCAACCTGAGCTATAATTTTTAATTTGCCATTTAAATTATTAAAAAAATTTTCACCAATTTTATCAAATCCTGTTGATATCATTCCATCATAATCATTAACAATTTTAATTAATTCGCTTTCTGAAATAGGTTCATCTTTTGGGTTAAGAGTTACTTCAAATTCTTTTTGAAGTTTTTCCTCTGCCAAATCTGAAATTTTTCTAGAAACTAATATTTTTGGCTTCATATTAGTGAGAATCTCTTGGTAAACCTTTGGTATGTGATACGTCTAAATATTTGCCTCGAGAATTAATGCATGCACCATCATCCAATTGACCAACAGTGTTTCTAAATATTTCCTGCCAAGGAGTTTGGTTATTTGGTTTAAATACTTTTTTATTTTTTCTTCGTTTTTTAAATTCAGCTTGAGAAATTAATAAATCAACTCTTCTTTTATTTAGGTCTATTTTGATTTTATCGTAAGTTTTAACAATTCCTAGATCTCCACCCACTGCAGACTCTGGTGAAACATGTAAAATTGATGGACTTTCTGATGTTCCGCTTTGTCTTCCATCACCCAAAGTTGGTAGATGTCTTATTCCTTTTTTTAATAATCTGTCTGGTGGTTGCATGTTAACTACTTCGGCTGATCCAGGATAACCAACGGGTCCACAGCCTCTTATAATTAATAGAGAGTTTTCATCTATTTTTAACTTCTTATCATTAAGTCTTTTATGATAATCCTCAGGACCATCAAAAACTATAGCTTTACATTCAAAAACATTTGGGTGTCTAGGGTTTGATAAATATTGATCTCTAAATTCTTTACTGATTACAGATGTTTTCATAATAGCAGATGAGAAAAAATTGCTTTTCATAACTAAAAAACCAGCTTTTTCAGTCAATGCATTCTTAAATGTTTTAATTACTTTGTTATCTACATCAACTTTCTTTCTTAAATTCTCTTTTACAGTTTTTCCTGTAACAGTCTTAATGTTTGTGTGAATTTTTTTATTTTTAATTAACTCCTTCATTACAGCAGGTATTGCTCCAGCTCTGTGAAAACTTTCCATTAAGTATTCTCCTGCAGGTTGGCAATTAACCAATAAAGGAATATTGTGCCCAAGTTTTTGCCAATCAGAAAGATCAAATTTAATTCCCATATGTTTTGCAATAGCGCTTAGATGAGCTGTGCAATTGCTAGATCCACCAATAGCACTTGCAACTACTACTGCGTTTTCAAAAGCTTTACGTGTCATAATTTTTGATGGGGTTAAATCTTCATGAACCATTCCAACGATTCTTTTTCCTGTTTCGTAAGAAATTTGTTCTCTTTCTCTATAAGGAGCTGGAATAACAGCACCCCCTGGTAAAGACATACCTAATGCTTCAGCAACAGAGTTCATTGAAGAAGCTGTTCCCATTGTATTACAATGACCGGCACTTGGTGAGGATGACGAAACCATATCCATAAATTCTTCGTATTTAATTTCTCCTTTAGCTAACATTTTTCTAGCTTCCCAAACTACCATCCCTGAACCAGCTAATTTTCCTTTGTAAACTCCATCTAACATTGGACCACCTGATAAAACTATTGCAGGAATGTTTACCGTTGCAGCTGCCATCAAAGCTGCTGGAGTAGTCTTATCACATCCTGTTGTTAGTATAACTCCATCAATTGGGTACCCATATAAAACTTCCACCAGAGACAAATAAGAAAGATTTCTATCCAACATTGCAGTTGGTCTTTTTCCGGTTTCTTGAATTGGGTGAGTAGGAAATTCCATTGGTATCCCACCTGCTCTTCTAATTCCATCTTTAATTCTTTTACTTAAAGACATAAAATGCCTATTGCATGGAGAAAGATCACTACCAGATTGTGCTATTCCTATAATTGGATTTCCAGATTGTAATTCTTTTCTTGTAAGACCATAATTTAAATATCTTTCTAGATATAAGGCCGTCATGTCAGGGTTTTTTGGATTATTGAACCACTGTTGACTTCGGAAACTCTTTTTTCTTTTTTTAGGCATAATTTAAATAATGGTTTGTTTAAGTTATTGGTTATATAATAAATTTATGAATAATCTAATAGTTTTAAACAAGAATGACAATGTGGGTGTTAGCCAATTTATTATTCCTGAAAAAACTAAAATTGAAGGTCATGAGATCAGCACTATCGATCCAATTCCATTTGGACACAAAGTTTGTTTAAAAACTATTAAAAAAGGCGAACCAATCATAAAATATGATCAAATTATTGGATTTGCTTTAGATGATATTAAACCGGGACAACATGTTCATTCTCATAATTTAGAATTTAGAGAATTTAAAAGAGATTTTAAAGTTACAAATAAAAAACATGTTATTGATGAAAAAGCAGACACCTTTTTTAATGGAATTTTAAGAGATAATGGACAAGTTGCTACTAGAAATTATATTGGAATAGTGAGCACCGTAAATTGCTCAGCTACTGTCACTAAAATGATAGTTGAGAAGATTAAATATTCTGACATTTTAAAAGATTACCCAAACATTGATGGCATAGTCCCAATTACCCACTCCACGGGATGTGGAATGAATACAGAAAGTGAGGGAATGCAAATTTTTCAAAGAACTATAGACGGATTTAAAAATCATCCAAATTTTTCTCATGTATTTGTTATTGGATTAGGATGTGAATGTGCGCAAGTCAGTTTATTTGATGAATCTTTCAAGCAACATAACCGAATTCATTTTCTAACAATCCAAGATGAAGGTGGAACTAAAAAAATTGTAGATAAAGTATTATCGCAAATTAAAAATTTACTTTCTGAGGCAAATAATGTCCAAAGAACTTCACAACCAGTAAGTCACTTAACCTTAGCTCTTCAATGTGGTGGATCAGATGGATATTCGGGTATAACAGCAAATCCTGCATTGGGAGTTGCAGCAGATCTCTTAGTTAAAAAAGGTGGAAGTTCAATTTTATCTGAAACTCCAGAAATTTATGGAGCTGAACATTTATTAATTAATAGAGCTAGCTCACAAGAAACTGCTGACAAACTACTTAAAAGAATTGAATGGTGGAGACATTACACCTCAATTAATAATAGTTCGATGGATAACAATCCAGCACCAGGAAATAAAAAAGGTGGGCTTACAACTATATTAGAAAAATCCTTAGGTGCTGTTGCAAAAGGAGGAAATTCTATTCTTCAAGATGTATTGCACTATGCAGAACCTTTAAAAAATAAAGGTTTTAATTTTATGGACTCACCTGGTTATGATCCTGTATCTGTAACTGGTCAAGTTGCATCAGGTGCAAATGTAATTTGTTTCACAACAGGACGTGGATCTTGCTTTGGTTGTAAACCAGTTCCAAGTTTAAAACTTTCTACTAACTCAGCAATGTTTGAAAAAATGTCTGAAGACATGGATATTAATTGTGGGACAATTGCTGAAGGAAAAGAAAAAGTTGAAGAAGTTGGTCAAAAAATATTTGAATTAGTTGTAAATACTGCTTCAGGAAATAAATCAAAAAGTGAAATCAACGGCTACGGTGACGAGGAGTTTAATCCTTGGCAAGTTGGTGTTGTAATGTAATTTATTTTTCTGTGCCTCAACAAACATCTTTGATTAATGTAATTTTATTAGCTGCTGGTGGTTTTTTCATGTTCGTTTGTATGGACTCAATGGCAAAATACCTTGGGACAATTATGCCAATTACCCAAGCAATTTGGGGAAGATTTTTTTTCCACTTAATTTCTTTAATTATATTTTTTTTAATTTTTAAACCAAAAGTCAATTTAAAAAAAAATTTTAAAGTTCAAATAATAAGATCAACTTTAATGGTTACCGCTACTTCATTTATGTTTTACTCTTTACAAAAATTCGACTTGGTAGATATTTATGTTGTTTTCTTCACGGCTCCATTGATTGTTTCATTACTTTCAGCTTACTTTTTAAAAGATATATTAACACCCAAGGGTATAATTTTGATGTTACTAAGCTTTGGATCGATTATTTACTCATTAGGACCAAGTATGAGAATATTTAGTTTAGATTTAATATTCCCAATTGTTCCTCCAATTTGCTGGGCTCTTTATCAATTTTTTACTAAACTAGTATCGGGTGATAACGATCCTTTTGCTGCAATTTTTTATACTTCTATTTTGGGTGCAATTATTTTTAGTGTATTTATATTTTTTAATTGGGTTCCATTAGAAAAAAACATCTTCTGGCTATATCTAATACTACTTGGTGCGGCAGGTTTTGTAAGTCATTCTTTGATTATCTATGCAATTCAGCTTTCTAATTTATCTTTTGTTACGAATTTTCAAT
>CACMRS010000008.1 GCA_902616165.1 uncultured Pelagibacteraceae bacterium | reverse complement strand
TATATTTAAGACTGTAGTAAAAAATATTAATATTAAGAATATAATTTTTTTCATTTCTCTCTAAAAACTCTGGTTAACTCTGTTAATGATTTTTTAATTTTTTCGTTTTTAACACCTTTAATCTTATCTTGGTATTTACTAATTGCCACATTTTTAAACTTTGTTTCACCCGAGCCCGTCATTTCATGTTCATCATCAAAACTTATGAATTTAAGCTTTTCAACAACAGAATATCCAAAAAAATTATTTATTTTATCTAAAATATCTTTTTTCGAATATTCCACGTCAACTTCATGTCCTCGCATGACCATAACCATTAAAGTACTAACACCAAATTTATTTGAATTTTTAAATGTTTTTGGATAGCAAATTTTAAATAATTCGCTTCCTACTAAGTATTTCCAATTGCTCAGCGTTTCTGAATATACGTGACCTTTTTTATTTATTATTTTTTTGACATTTTTTGGCAAAGTGTCTTTGAAAGATCTTAATCCTTGAATGCTAGCGTTTCTCTGCTTAGTATTATTTTTAGATTGCATATGAAAGATCCAATAATAACAAATAATATTCTTAATTGGTATGATTTAAATAAAAGATATTTACCTTGGAGAAAGAATGTTTCTCAAACAAAAAAGCAATACTACACTTTAATAAGTGAATTTATGTTGCAGCAAACCCAGGTTGCAACGGTAATACCTTACTTTAACAGATTTATAAAAAATATTCCCACAATAGAAAAATTATCTAAATATGATGATAGAAAATTAATTAAACTTTGGGAGGGTCTTGGATACTATTCAAGAGTAAGAAATTTAAAAAAAACAGCTCAAATAGTTGTTAAAAATTATAATAAAAAAATACCTAGAAATTTTGTAGATTTAAAGTCACTTCCAGGAATTGGAGATTATACAGCAAGTGCAATTTCTGCAATTGCATTCAATGAACCAATAATTCCTCTAGATGGTAATATTGAAAGAGTATTAAAGAGATACTTATTTTTAAAAAAACAAGATCAAATAAAAAAAGAAAATTTACAGGAGAAGAAAAAAATTTTTGGAACATCTATCAAAAGGTCTAGTGATTATGCTCAAGCTTTAATGGAATTAGGAGCACTAATTTGTAAACCTGTTAGTCCTAATTGTAAGAATTGTCCATTAGTAAAAAAATGCAAATCATTTAAAAATAAAAATTTTGATTTAGTAAAATTTAAAAAAAAAGATAAGGAAACTTTTTACAAGCTAAATGTTTATAAAAAAAATAATCATTATTTATTAATCAAAAATAATAAATTTAATTTTTTGAAAAATTTCAATATCTTCCCGATGGAGGAAGTAAATAATCCTAAAAATTTTGATAAAGATTTGAATTTTAAAATGTCTAATATGAACATGAATATTAAAATTGAATTTAAAAATAAATATAATTTAAATAAAAATAATTATTGGATTGATCCAACAAAGCTTCAAAATTATACACTGCCAACATTTACAAAAAAGATAGTTAAATTTTTAGAAAGTCATAAATGAAAAAAATTGCAATAATTGGTGCTGGAATTTCTGGTTTGTATATTGCCAATTTATTCAAAGACCATAAGGATTATCAGGTCACGATTTATGAAAAAAGGAATTCAATAGAAATGGAAGAAGGTTATGGAATTCAGTTGTCGGTAAATAGTGTAAAGCTTTTAAATAAAATAGGCTTCACTTCTTTCACTGAAGAAGAAAAATTTAATCCAAAAAAAATTGATTTTTATGAAATTAAAAATTCAAAAAAAATTTGTGACTTAGACATTTCAAAATTTAATTCTGAAGATTGTAAATACACAACATTGAAAAGATCAAAATTGCTTCAATTTTTAAAAAAACAAATAAACGAAGATATAATTAAATATAACCACAATATTGAACAGATTGTTTACGATAAAGATTCAATAAAATTAATATTTGATAAAAATAATATAACTTGTGATTACTTAATTATTTCAGACGGTGTGTTTTCTAAAGGGAAGTTATTAATTTCAACCAATAAATCAAAACCAATTTACAATGATACGATTGCTATTAGGGGCACTATATCGAGAGAAAATTTTCAAAATATAAATGAAGAAAATATTTCTTTGTTCTTAGGACCAAATTTTCATTATGTTGTTTATCCAATTAATAATGATAAAAATTTAAATTTTATTGGTATTTTAAAACATAAATTAAATTCAAATGAGCAAGAGAACTATAATCTTTTTACCGAAAGTTCTTTTATAAAAAATATTAAATTTAAATTATCTCAAAAAGTTTCTCAAAGTTTTTTGGAAAGTCTTCAAAATATTAAATTATTTCCAATATTTGTAAGTAAAAACTCATATAATCCTCCAAAAAATATATTCCTTGTAGGAGATGCATTTTTTGCTTTTTCACCATCATTTGCGCAGGGAGCTTCCCAATCAATTGAGGGTGCTAATGAATTATATGAATGCTTAATAAATAATAATAATTTTTATGATATCAGATTAAAGAGAGTAAAAATGATTAACAGTAGATCTAATTTCAATCAATTTGCCTTCCATTTATCAAATCCAATTATGATCATATTTAGAAATATTTTTTTAAAACTTTTAACTAAAAATAAAAAATTTTTAGAAAGTTATTTGGGTAAAATTTATAATAGTTAATTTTTAGAAATTAATCTTTGTCTTAGATAATCAATAGGATAAGTTCGTCCATTTATATCACAGTGCCAAAAAGTCCATCCGTTGCAACTTTCAGCTCCTAAAATAGTAGCTGCAACTTTGTGTATAGAACCCTCGGCTTGATTATGTTTTATACTACCATCAGCCATAATTCTGGCTGTTATTTTTTTCTTATTATCAAAAATATTAGTTCCAGGTTTAATTATTCCAAGCTCAACTAATGAACCAAAAGGAATTCTTGGTTTTGATCTATTATTTTTTAGAGTATCTAATAAATCGTCTTCAATAGGCTTTGTTGTTTTTAAGCGTTGCTCAGCAGCTTTAAAATAATTTTTTTCTTTTTCTATACCAAAATAATTTCTACTTAATTTTTTAGCTACTGTAGCAGTAGTTCCTGACCCTAAAAAAGGATCAAGTATAAAGTCATTTTTATTTGATGTAGCTAGTAAAATTCTATGCAGTAGTGCTTCTGGTTTTTGTGTTGAGTGAATTTTTTTGCCATTTTTTTTGAGTCTTTCAGAACCATTGCATATTGGAAGATCCCAATTAGATCTCATTTGCAAATCATCATTTAAACATTTTAAAGATTGATAATTGAATGTGTATTTTGATTTCTCGCTTTTAGAAGCCCATATTAAAGTTTCGTGAGCGTTTGTGAAACGTGTTCCTCTAAAGTTTGGCATTGGATTACTTTTATTCCAAATGACATCGTTTAAAATCCAGAAACCTAAATTTTGGATTGCTGTGCCAACTCTAAAAATATTATGGTAGCTACCTATAACCCAAATAGCTCCATCTTTTTTTAAAATTCTTTTACATTCACTAAGCCATTCATAAGTGAAATCATCATATTTTTTAAAATTTTCAAATTTATCCCACTTATCATTTACTGCACTAACCCTTGTTCTATCCGGTCTTGTTAATTCACTTTTTAATTGTAAGTTGTAAGGAGGGTCAGCAAAAATTAAATCAAAAGTTTCACGTGGAATTTTTTTTAATTCTTCGAGACTATCTCCATTAATTATTTTATTTTTGAAATCAGTTTTCATTTGTAAAAATTAATTAGACTCCAAATGGATTCTACGGTCAACCTGAGATTGAAAAATTTGGATTCGATTAGTGTTTCTAAATTAGAAGGTAACTAGATGTAGTGTTAATTTATTTTAGATATTGGTGAAAAAGTTTTTCTATGATGTTTAGTAATACCTAATTTTTTTAAAGCTTTTAAATGCTGTTTTGTTCCGTACCCAAAGTTTTTATCCCATTCATAACCTTTATTTTTTTTTGACAAGGTAGTTATAAATTTATCCCTTGATACTTTTGCAATTATAGAAGCTGCCGAAATAGAGGGGATTTTTTTATCTCCTTTAATTACTGATTTTAAATTATAATTTTCTAACTCTGGAGTTTTGTTTCCATCTATTAGAACGTGTGTTGGTTTTCTATTAAGTTTTTTGATGGCTCTTTTCATAGCCAGCAAACTTGCTTGAAGTATATTCAGTTTTTCTATTTCTTTGACAGAAGCTTTGCCTATGGACCAAGTAGAATTTTTTTTTATGTATCTACATAGATACTCTCTTTCTTTTTTACTTAATGATTTTGAATCTTTTAATAACTTTGAATTAATTGATTTTTTTAAAATTACTGCTGAAGCATAAACAGGCCCAATTAAACTTCCTCTACCAACCTCATCAACCCCAGCAATTATCTTCATCAAATTTTTAACTTAAGATCTTTGATTTTGTCTCTAATTTTCTTTAAATCTTCCCATGAGTGTTTTTTATTTTCTGGAAAACGGATTAAATAAGATGGATTAAAAGTTATCATTAAAGGGAATGTTTTGTTTTTTAAAATCACTTCCTTCCAATGTCCTCTTTCAGTAGTTATTTTTTCACTTATTCCTGTTACAGCCTCCATTGCCGAACTACCCATCAAAACAATAATCTTTGGGTTTATAATCGATATATGCTCCTTCAAAAATACTGAGTATCTTTTAATTTCAGTTGAGGTTGGTTTTCTGTCATCAGGTGGTCTAAAATTGATTGCATAACTTGTATAAATATTTTGTCTCTTAATATTGATAGCTATAAGCATTTTGTTAAGAAGTTCGCCAACCTCTCCTCTAAATGGGACACCCAATTTTTCTTCTTCAGCCCCAGGAGATTCTCCAATTAACATTAAAGGGCTATTTATATTTCCCTCACCTAAAATGATTTTATTTGAATTTTCTTTCAATTTACAATTTTCAATTGAATTTATTTGATCTTTTAAATTTTTAAGTAATTCTTCTTTATTAATTTGCAGGGTGTCATTGTCCGTTTCTAAAATATTAAATCTATTTATTGGCTTATCTGCGAATATAAATTTTGGCTCAATAGTATTAATTAGTTCTTGGTTTAATTTGGTATTTTGATTTATCATTTTTTTAGTCATAGTATGGTTACATGTTCCTAAAATTTCTAAAATTAGTACTATTAATATTCCTATCTTATCAGACACCTTTGTATTCTAAAAGTGCTACTTTTAATGATTTCAACTCAAGAGATTTATCAAATTATTTTTCTGGAATTGTTGCATTTGAAAATCGAGATAATTCTGAGGCTTTAAAATTTTTTAACTTAACCAAAGTATTAATTAACAAACATGATAGTTATTTAAAAAGATATGTTAACTCTTTAGTTTTAGATAACAAAGTACCTCAAGCAATTAATGTATTAATTAACAATGCAAACAAATCTAATTCAGATTTTTATGATGCGTATATAATTTTAATAATTGACAGTTTAAAAAAAAATAACTTTAAAAAAGCTGACGAATATTTAACACAAAGTTTAAAATTTCAAGATGAAGATAGGATAAACCTAGTTATATTTGAAACACTTAAACAATACATTTATACATTTAAAAATAAAAAAATATTAGATAACAAAAAAAATTTTGGAAACCTGTCTCTTATAGCTGAGACATTCCAAAGATGTTATATTGAAGATAAAAGAACTTCGTCATTTTTTCTTAATTTAATAAATAATCAACAAGGTGATTATTCAAGATACATTTTCTTTTATCTTAATCATTTAATTGATAACAATAAATTAAATGAAGCAAGATTAGTTGTTGAACAAATTGATCATATAAATTCAACACTTTTAATTTCACAAAGTAAAAGTTGGGTAGACAAAGAAAAGTTCGATGATTTTGGAAAAATTTTTTCATGCAAAGATCATAATGATCTTGTAAGTGAGTTTTTATTTTTAATCTCTAATCTTTATTCTTCTCAGGATAATTTTGAGAAATCAAATTTTTACTTAAATTTGTCAAACTATTTAAATCCCAAGTTTGAATTTAATTTGTCACTAGTTGCAGAAAATTTTTATCTTAATGATGAATTTGATAAAGTACAAAGGATCTTAAAAAACTTTAAAAAAGAAGATGAATTTTATTATTGGTTTAGATTAAAAAAAGAAGCTCAAATAATAATTCAAGAGCAGGATTATGAAAATGGAATTAAATACATAGACTCAAAATTTAATAAAATTGAAAATCCAAATATAAAAATGATTTTTGATTTAGCCAATTTTTATAAAAATTCTAAAAATTATGAAAAGGCAATAGATCGTTATACAGAAATTATTTTAATACTGGATGACAATTCACTTATCAAATCAGATGTATTGTATCGTAGAGGTGGTAGTTATGAAAGAATGGGCAATTATGAAAAGTCGGATGAAGATTTATTGCATGCGCTTAAAATTGATCCTAGTGATGCATATATTTTAAATTACCTTGCTTACTCTTGGTTAGAGCGTGATTATAAAATTAATGAAGCAATGGATATGTTAAAAACAGCATATGATTTAAAAAGCAATGATCCATATATTATTGATTCAATTGGATGGGCGTATTTTTTAATAGAGGATTATCTAGAAGCAGAAAAGTATTTAAAAAGAGCTGTAGAATTAATGCCAGATGATCCGATCGTGAATGATCATTATGGAGACATTTTATGGAAATTAAATCGAAAAATTCAAGCAAGATATTTTTGGAACAACGTATTAACTTTTGATGATACCGAAGACGATATGAGAGAAAAAATTAATATTAAAGTAATTGAGGGTCTTAAAAATTCCTAAATGAAAATAAATAAAATTAAATCTAATGCAAAGTTAAATTTAGCATTAAATATCACTGGAAAAAAAAAGGTTTTACATAAAATTGAAAGTATAATTGGTTTCATAGATTTACATGATGTTATTTCGATAAATCAACATAATGGAAAAAAACATCATATTTCTTTTTATGGAAAATTTTCTAAAAATATAGGAAAAAAAAATACTGTTCAAAAATTATTTCAAATACTAGATAAAGAAAATTTATTAAAAAATAAAAAATTCAAAGTTAAAATTAAAAAATTAATCCCTCAAGAAGCTGGGTTGGGTGGGGGATCAATGAACGCAGCTAGTGTGTTTAATTATCTGGTTAAAAAAAAAATTATTAATCCCAATCACCAAAAAACTCGAAGTATCTGTGACTTGGTTGGCTCCGATGTTATTCTGGGAACCATTTCATCCAGCTGTGTGTTGTCATCAGGTGGTAGAATAAAAAAGATTTATAATACTCCAAAATATTACTCTACTTTAGTAAAGCCTGATTTTGGGTGCTCAACTAAAAAAATATACTCAGCTGTTCGAATGTATACAAAATCAAAATATAACAAACCTAAAAAAAACATGTTTGGAGTAAAATATTTGATTGATCAACAAAATGCCCTTGAAACAATAGCACTTAAAAAATATCCAAAACTTAAAAAAATAAAGTTATTCTTAGAAAGTATAAATAATCCATTATTTGTAAGAATGACTGGTTCAGGATCAACAATTGTTGCCTATTATAATTCATTAAAGAGTTGTAAATTGGCAAAAGCTAAATTTAAAAGAAAATATAAAAATTATTGGTGTGTTACAGCAAAAACTATATGAATTTTATATTTTTATGTTATAGGAAGCTAGTATTGGGGCGTAGCCAAGCGGTAAGGCACGGGTTTTTGGTACCTGCATCCTAGGTTCGAATCCTAGCGCCCCAGCCATTTATGAAAAATTTTTTAGATAAATTTTTTTCCCGATCAAAAAATCTTGATTATATCAGTCAAAATTTAAAACAAATTACTTTAACAACACCCGCAAATAAAATTTTTGAAGCAATTAATAATTTTTCAGAGAAAAGTGAAATCAGATATGTGGGTGGGTGTGTAAGAAAAGTGATCAAAAAAGAAAATGTTGATGATATTGACCTCGCAACAAATTTAACGCCTCTGGAAGTTTGTGAGGCTCTTAAAAACAAACAAATAAGTTATTACGAAACAGGAATTGAACACGGAACTATAACTGTAATAATTGATGAATATAAATATGAAATTACTTCTTTAAGGAAAGACGTCTCAACTGATGGAAGGCATGCTAAAGTAGAATTCTCTTTAGATTGGAAGGAAGATGCTTCTAGAAGGGATTTTACTATCAATTCAATTTATGCAGATGGTGATGGTAATTTATTTGATCCATTTAACGGTAAAAAAGATTTAGAGGAGGGTTATATTAATTTTATTGGCAATGCGGAAAAAAGAATTCAAGAGGATTATTTACGTATTTTGAGATATTTAAGATTTTATTTAAATTATTCAAATCATAAGCACCAGCCAGAAATAATAAAAAATATAAAAAAAAATATTGATGGAATTTCAAATATATCATCTGAAAGATTAATCGATGAATTAAAAAAAATAACTAGTTCAAATGGATTTTTAAAACTCTTTAAAGATAAAGAAGGTTTAGAACTCGTAGAAATAATTTTCCCTCAATTAAAGAATATTAAAAATTTTAAAAAACAAAATTCTTATGCTGTTGAGAATTTTTTAAAAATTGACTTTATATTCTTAATTGCACTTTTAGTGATTGATGGGACTGATAATGTTGATTATTTTCTTTATAAATTTAAAATATCTAACAAAGATAAGAAAAGATTAAAATTGATAGATTTTTTCTATAGAGAAAAAGTAACTTTAAACAACTTTACAGAAAAAAACTTGAATAAATTTTTTTATTTTAATGGGCGACAGGCTGTAATAGATATAATTAATTTTAAAATATTTAACTCAAACAAAGTAGAAAAAAAATTAATTAAACTATTAGATACTTATAAAGACAAAGTAATTCCAACTTTGCCAGTAGGGGCTGATCTACTAATGTCTAAATTTCAAATTCCTGAGGGTAAAACTTTAGGTAATAAATTAAAAAAAATCGAAGAAACTTGGGTTCAAAACGGATTTCAAATTTCAGATAAGCAGGTAGAACAAATAGTTAAAAGTTAAATATATTTAACGTCTTTAATTTCAAAATTTTTTACACCAGAGGGTGTATTTATTTCAACTAAATCACTTTTATTTTTTCCAATCAAACCTTTACCAATCGGTGATTGAAAGAAAATTAGTTTTTGTTTTAAATCTGCCTCATCTCTTCCAACAATTTTATAATTAATTTTTTCACCAGTATCTAAATCTTCTAAATAAACTGTAGATCCAAAAATTACTTTTCCTTCATTGTTTAGTTTTGTAACGTCAATAACATTTGCTCTTGCAATAATATCATTAATTTCTGTAATTCTTCCTTCGTTATGAGATTGTTCTTCTTTAGCTGCATGATATTCAGCATTTTCTTTAAGGTCTCCATGGGATCTTGCTTCAGCAATTGCAGCTACTATTTCAGGTCTTTTTTTTTCTTTTAAAAAAACTAATTCTTCTTTTAGTTTATTTAATCCGTTTAATGTTATTGGCTCTTTATCCATTTGTTTTATTTCCATTTTGCAATCGGAGGTAATGACATTAAAATTCCTTCAACATTACCACCAGTTTGTAGTCCAAATTTTGTTCCTCTATCATAGAGTAAATTAAATTCTGTGTATCGACCTCTTTTAATATACTGAAACTCTTTATCTTTTAAAGTCCATTTTCTTTTTATTTTTTTTTTAATTATTTCATTAAATAACATTTGAAATGTAACACCAACATCTCTGACAAATTTAAAGTCATTTTCAAAATTATCATTTTTATAATCAAAAAAGATTCCACCTATACCTCTGGCTTCTTTTCTGTGAGGTAGATAAAAATATTCATCACAGTACTTTTTATATTTTTTATAATAATTCTTATTATGTCTATCGCACATTGCTTTTAATGTTTTATGAAAGTTTTTCCTCTCTTTTTCATCTTTTATTGCCGGGGTTACATCCATTCCTCCACCAAACCAATTCTTTGTTGTACAAATAAATCTGGTATTAAAATGCATAGCAGGAATATGTGGATTTTGCATATGCATAACTATTGATATTCCTGATGCCCAAAATCTAGGATCTTTACTTGCGCCTGGTATATTCTTTTGAAATTGCTTAGGAAATTTTCCATAAACTTTTGAAAAATTTACTCCTACTTTTTCAAAAATTTTTCCATTTTTAAGAATTCTATATTCGCCACCACCCTCATCTTTTTTATTGCTTCTTTTCCAAGAAGTTGATTGAAAATTAACTTTGTTTTTTTCAATTTTTAAAATGTCGTCGCATATTGCATTTTGCAATAGCTTAAACCAGTTACTCGCCAAGTCTTTTTTTATTGAAATATCCATTTTATATTAATTTTATCTGACGCAAACTTTCTGCCAAAACAATGGCAACAGACGATGCAATATTAAGAGACCTTACTTGGCTGTTCATTGGTATTTTTAAACGATTTTTAATAAGTTTATGGACTTTTTCGGGTACCCCAGCACTTTCTCTTCCAAACAAAATAGTATCATCAGGCTTAAATTTAAATTTAGTATAATTTACTGAACCCCTAGTTGTCATCAATACGATTCTTTTTTTCTTCTTTGCCTCAAAAAATTTTTCAGAACTTTGATAAAACTCTATTTGGCTATAGTCCATATAGTCCATAACCACTCTTTTAAATCGTTTATCTGATAATAGAAAGCCACATGGTTCAATTATTTCTAGTTTAGCACCCAAACAAGCACAAGTTCTAATGATTGCACCAGTATTCTGAGGTATATCAGGCTCATACAAAGCTATTTTGGGTCCTAAAATTGTTGAATTCTGTGTCATTCTTTCAGTAGTAAAATAATTATTTTATATTATATGAATTCGTATATTAACTATTTTAAATCAAAAAGAGATAATAACAAAAGCTACTAAAAGTGTCTGAAAAAAAAACAAAAAGAAGAGATTTTTTATTTACAGCTACCACAGCTGTAGGCGCTGTTGGTGCGGCTGCAGTAGTGTGGCCAATGATAGATCAAATGAATCCAGATGCTTCTGTTAAAGCATTAGCTAGCACAGAAGTTGATGTAAGTGCATTAACACCAGGAAATACACTAACTGTTTTGTGGAGAGGAAAACCAGTCTTTATAAGAAGAAGAACTCAAGAAGAAATTGATGAAGCAAGATCTGTTAAGATGGAGGATTTAATTCATCCTGAAAAAGATGAAGATAGAGCAAAAAACCCTGAGTGGCTTGTTATGTTGGGTGTATGTACCCACCTTGGATGTGTACCTCTAAATGATAAAGGTGATTATAATGGTTGGTTCTGTCCATGTCATGGATCTCATTATGATACATCTGGAAGAATAAGAAAAGGACCAGCACCTTGGAATATGGAAGTGCCTAAATATGAATTCGTTGATGCAAACACAATTAAAATTGGATAAAGAAAAATGAGTGATCATGATTACAGACCAAAATCGAAAGTAGGACAATGGTTTAATGATCGATTGCCACTATTAACTCTTGCAAATCATTTAACAGATTATCCGACTCCTAAAAATTTAAATTATTGGTGGACATTTGGTGGAATTTTAACTTTTTGCTTAATCACTCAAATTGTTACCGGATTAACTCTTGCAATGCATTACATTGCTCACGCAGATATGGCTTTTGAGAGTGTTGAGCACATCATGCGTGATGTCAATTACGGTTGGTTAATTAGATACATTCATGCAAATGGTGCATCTATGTTTTTCTTAGCAGTCTACATTCATATCTTCAGGTCATTATTTTATGGTTCTTACAAAGCACCAAGAGAAATAATTTGGATAATTGGAATAATTATTTATTTGCTAATGATGGCGGCTGCATTTATGGGCTATGTATTGCCTTGGGGACAAATGAGTTTCTGGGGAGCAACTGTAATCACAAATTTATTTAGCGCTATTCCATTAGTTGGAGAGGGTATTGTCACTTGGTTGTGGGGAGGTTATTCAGTCGATAACCCTACGTTAACTAGATTTTTTACTTTGCATTATTTAATTCCATTTTTGATTTTAGGATTAGTTGTTTTACATATATGGGCATTACATGTTCCTGGTAACAACAACCCAGTTGGAATAGATATAAAAAAACCATCTAAAGACACTGTGCCTTTCCATCCTTACATAGTAATTAAAGATGGTTTTGCTTTATTAATGTTCATGATTGTGTTTGCTTTCTTTGTATTTTATGCACCAAACATTTTAGGACATGCGGACAATTATATCGAGGCTAACCCAATGGTAACACCTGCACACATTGTTCCTGAATGGTATCTACTTCCTTTTTATGCAATATTAAGATCAGTTCCAGATAAATTGTTGGGAGTTGTGGCTATGTTATCTGCAATATTAATTTTAGCGGTTTTACCTTGGTTAGATACCTCAAAAATAAGATCCGCGGTATTCAGACCTTTATATAGACAATTCTACTGGATACTAGTTGCAGATGTTTTAATACTAGGTTATGTGGGTGCGATGCCAGCTGAGGGACTTTACTTGTTGATAGCACGAGTTGCTACTGCGTATTATTTTTTACATTTTTTAGTTATTCTTCCTGTTTTAGGTTTTAAAGAAAAAACCTTACCAGTGCCTTTAAGCATTACTGAACCTGTGCTTGGTGGTTCACCGAATTTAGCAGCCGCCAGAAATAGAGAAAGCAAAATAGAGTAAGGTGAAAAATTTATTTAAGTTATTATCTATAATAATCGTAATCATCGCTCCAAATTCATATTCTTTTGCTGCTGAAAAAGTAGAATATCTAAAAACTGATTGGAGTTTTAAGGGTCTATTTGGAAAATTTGATAGGGCCTCTCTTCAAAGAGGTTATCAAGTTTATACTGAAGTATGTGCCTCATGTCATTCTATGAAGTATTTAAGTTATAGAAATTTAGCAGAGCCAGGAGGGCCAGAATTCTCTGAAGCTCAAGCTAAAGCTATAGCAGCTTCATTTGAAGTAACTGATGGTCCAAATTCTGATGGTGAAATGTTTACAAGGCCAGGAAAATTATCTGACAAATTTGTGATGCCTTACGATAATGTAAAAGCAGCTCAAGCTGCAAATGGTGGTGCATATCCTCCTGACATGTCTGTTTTGGTAAAAGCAAGAGGAGGTGGTGTTGACTATATTTATTCCTTATTACAAGGATATGAAGATGCTCCTAGCAACGTATCTTTAGATGATGGAGTTTATTACAACAAATATATGTATGGTAATAAAATTAGAATGGCTGCTCCATTATCAGATGGATTAGTCGAGTATGGCGACGGAACAAATGCAACAGTAGAACAGATGTCAAAAGATGTAACGACCTTCTTAATGTGGTCTGCTGAACCTCATTTAGAAGCTCGACATCAAATGGGCTTTAAAGCGATAGTTTATTTAATTATTCTTACTGTTTTAGTTTACTTTAGTATGAAAAAGATATGGTCACGTGTTGAATCTGAAGTTTAGTACGTCTCCATCTTTCACAATATAATCTTTACCTTCTAATCTCATTTTTCCATTAGTTTTAGAATTTACCCATCCATCATTAGCTACGAAATCTTCATATGATACAGTTTCAGCTCTAATGAAACCTTTTTCAAAATCTGTATGTATTTCTCCTGCAGCTTTAGGAGCAGTACAATTTTTTTGTATAGTCCAAGCTCTAGTTTCTTCAGGTCCGGAAGTAAAATACGTATCAAGTTCTAAAATTTTATAGCCCTTTTGAATTAGCATACTTAGACCTGTATCTTTTAAACCAATCATGTCCATGTAATTTTTTTTTTCATCTTCTGCTAATTCATTTATTTGGTTTTCTATGTCTGCAGAAACAACCAGAGTGTTATCTTTTCCAAATTTTTCGATGAAGTCTTTAGTATATTTATTTCCACCCTGTACGCTTTGCTCATCTACATTACAAACGAAGATCTTTGGTTTTATAGATAAAAGGCCACTTTGATTAAGTTGTTTTGTATCAAATTGAGAATTTAATATTGATATATCTTTATCACTATTAATACAGTCTAATGCAATCTCTAAAATCTTAAGCTGGTCTTCTTGCACATTTTTTTTATTATTTTTTTCAAGTCTTTTTTGAATAGACTCTAAATCAGCCAGCATCATTTCAGTTTCAATGATCTCAAGATCTCTTATAGGGTTAACGTCTGGATTAACATTTTGAATATCGTCAGAGTCAAAGCATCTAATCATATGAATAACTGCATCAACTTCTCTTATGTGTGACAGAAATTTATTACCTAATCCTTCACCTTTAGATGCGCCTTTCACAAGACCAGCTATATCTACAAATGAAATAGTTGTATTTATTGTTTTTTTTGATTTTGAAACTTCTGATAATTTATTCAATCTTTCATCTGGAACAGGCACAACTCCCACATTGGGATCTATCGTACAAAATGGAAAATTTGCAGCTTGGGCTTTGCTTGAGTTTGTAAGAGCATTAAAGAGTGTAGATTTACCCACATTTGGTAAACCAACAATTCCACATTTAAAACTCATTATTTATTATTTATAGTGCTTGAGAATAAATCTAATTTTTTGTCGATAAGTATTGATATAGAATCTGTGATGTTATTCGTGATTTTTTCCAATTCAAGCATTTCATCCTCGTCAAAATTTTGAAGAACAAAATCACTTACTTCCATTTTATCTTTTGGTTTACCAATTCCTATTCGTACTCTTGAATAATCTTTACCAATAAATTTATCTATTGACGCAATTCCGTTATGTCCTGCATCAGATCCACCAAATTTTGCTTTTATCTTTCCAAATTCTACATCTAGATCGTCATGGAAAACGATAACATCCTCAGCATCTATTTTGAAATATTCAATTAACTCTCTGATACAAATTCCAGAATTATTCATAAATGTTAAAGGTTTAATAGCGTAAACTTTTTGGTCTCCTACATTACCTGTTGTAAGAAGTCCTTTGAATTTTGGTTTTTGTTTTGAAAGTCCAAATTTTTTATTTATTGCATCTATAATTTTGAAACCAATATTGTGCCTATTGTTTTCACTGTCTGGGGTTGGATTACCTAATCCTACAAGTAGAAGCATAAAATATTAATATTGGAGGATAAAATTCAAATTTGATAAACTTATTTTTTTTCTTCAGCAGGCTTTTTATCTTCACCTTCTTTTTTATCACCTTCAGCTGCTGGCTTATCTACACCTTCAGCTACTGCCGCTTCTGCTCCTTCAGCACCTTCTCCTTCAGCCGTCTCAGCCTCTGCAGGTTTTTCAGGTTCTTTCATAACAGTTGGAGCTGCTAGTGTTGCAATTACAAAGTCTCTTCCTTGAATAGTGGGTGTAACCTCACTATCAAGATTTATAGAAGAAATTTTAAAACTTTCTCCAATATCAACACCATCAAGATCTATAACTAGATTTTCAGGAATTTTTTCACTTGGACATTTTAGTTCAACTTTTCTTCTTACTATATTTAAAACCCCACCTCTTTTTAAACCAGGAGATTTCTCGTGATTTAAAAATTTTACTGGTACTTCAATTCTGACTTTTATTCCTGCAACAATTCTTAAAAAGTCTACATGAATTGGCTCATCTGAAATAATGTCATATTTTATTTCTCTTGGAAGAACTTTTTGAGTTTTACCATCAATATTTAAAGTTATGATACTTGATAAAAAGTTTTCGTTCTCAATTAAAGATTTAAGTATTTTTTTTGATATAGAAATTTTTTCATTTTGAGCTTCACCACCATAAATGATAGCAGGCACGTTACCATTATTTCTAAGTGAATTCAGCTCACCTTTAGTCTTTGTAATTCTGATATTAGCATCTAATGAGTTCATAAAAACAAAGGTTTTTAGCTTAAGTTCCTTAATAACTCAAGGTTTTTATTTGAATAAATCTGATACGGAGGTTGAATTAGATATTCTTTTAATTGCTTCACCCATTAGTCCCGAAATAGAGAGAACCTCAATGTTTTTAACACCTTTAACTCTGCTTATATTATCAATTGTATCAGTGATAACTAAATTTTTAATTGCAGATTTTTTAATTTTTTTTACTGCTTCTCCACTAAGAACACCGTGAGTAATATATACATAAACTTCTTTAGCACCTCTATCTTTAAGAGCTTTAGCTGCATTTACAATTGTACCCCCTGAATCGATGATATCATCAACAAGAATACAAGTTTTTCCTTTCACATCTCCAATAATATTCATTACTTGAGATTGACCTGGCTTTGGTCTTCTTTTATCAACAATAGCCAAACCAACATTTAAAAGTTTTCCAAGTGCTCTGGCTCGTTCAGTTCCACCCACGTCTGGTGCAACGCAAATTAGATTTTTACTTTTTATCTTTTTTTTCACATGTCTTGCAAATATTGGTGTTGCAAACAAGTTATCGACTGGAATATCAAAAAATCCTTGAATTTGTCCTGCATGCAAATCAACAGTAACAACTCTATCTGCTCCTGCTTTAGTTATTAGATTTGAAACAAGTTTAGCTGAAATAGATGTGCGTGGTGCAACTTTTCTATCTTGTCTTGCATAACCAAAGTAAGGAATAACTGCAGTAATATTTTTTGCTGACGACCTCTTAAGTGCATCGATACATAAAAGTAGTTCCATTAAGTTGTCATTTGCTGGAGATGAAACAGATTGAATTAAAAAAATACTATTCCCTCTTATATTTTCGTTAATTTCAACATAAATTTCCCCATCAGAAAAATTTTTTATGCTAGAGTTGACCAACTTAGATTTAAGATATTTAGCAATATTCTTACTTAATGGTTTGTTGCTATTTCCGGATAATAATTTCATTAAAAAACCTAATTAAGCATAATTATTGAAATATTTCTACCATAATCATCATGATTTAGTCTTAACGCTCTCCTCGCACTAAAAAAATTATTTTCAACATCAAATGTATCAATATTTATAGACTCAATATTTTTTATTTTATTCTTTAAAAGACAAGATTTTACATATTTAGGTAAATCAAAATAAAGCTTTTTAAACTTAATTTTAAAAAATTTGTTATTTTTTTTATCCTTTTTAATAAATTTTCTTTTGAAATCTTCTTTTACTTCATAATTTTTTGCTGAGATAGCAGGTCCGATAGCTGCTGTAATATTTTTAGTATTAGATCCTTTTTTGATCATAAATTTGATTACATTGCTAATTATATCTTTGTATGCGCCCTTCCAACCAGCATGAATAGCTGCAACAAATTTTTTTTTTTCATCACATATTAAAATTGGCACACAGTCAGCAGTTAAAATACCAATAGGAGTATTTTTTTGGTTTGTAATTACAGCGTCTGCTTTTGGTTTTGATCTAAATTTATTTTTTTTATTAATATAAACAAACTTATTGCTATGTATTTGATGAAGTAAAAAAATACCTTTCGCTGTGCTTTTTATTTTTTTTTTAACTATTTGTAAATTTTTTTTAACATCTGAAGGATTATCTTTAGAACCAGGACCACAGTTTAAACTTTTATAAATTTTTTTTGATTTACCACCAGTTTTATTAAAAAAACCATGTTTAATCATTTTTATATTCGAAAGTTTTTTTGATTTTATCAATTTTGAAAACCTGTCTTAAAATTGTTTCTCTTATTTTTTACAAGCATGACTTTGAACAATTCACCCATTTGATTTTTATCTATTAAACGTCTTACTCGATAAAATAAATCTGCTTTTTTAGAAAATGCTATATTTTTGCTGATTATTTCTGCTCTTTGAAGAATACCCATCTTTGTTAAAAATTTTTTTTGATTTGTAAAAATTGAATTAATTTCTTTAAACTGATTTATAAATTTTTCAAAGTAATGAAAGTTTATATTGTAAGTAATATCAGAGTCTCCAATATTTTCTAAAAGGTTAGAATATTTGTGATTATTTACTGCCTGAAGAGTTTCATGCATTTTGCTATCTGCATAACCATAATCAATAACTAACATTCCTCCATCATTTTTTCGTATTAAGTCACAAATTGTTCTTAAATATTTAAATGTATCTGGTGAATATTCTATAACTTTCTGATTTTTCGATATTTCAAAATTTAAATGTTTTTCAATTAATTCTATATCAATTTTTTCTTCTTTAAATTCAGCTTTTTTTGGATCATTCAAATTTACAAATCTTTCAAACCAACCATCTTTTTTTTTAAAAAATTGTTTGATTGGTATGGCATCAAAGAATTCATTAGCTAAAAAAATTGTTGGGTTTGAATTTATTTTTTTAATGTCTTTTAACCATGAAAATTTTTTAGAATTTAAATTTTTTTTTTGTTCATTTATTAAAAAATCACTTTTTTCATGAATTACAAAATTGCATGCATTATAACATTCTGGAAAATTTATAAGTGTCTCATCTATGACTTTTATCATTTCGCCATTTCCAGCTCCTAGTTCTAGCAAGTTAAATTTTTTTGGAGACCCTATACTTTTCCAAAAAGTAATTGTCCAAATTGCAATTATTTCTGAAAATAATCTTGTAATATTAGGAGCAGTAATAAAGTCACCATCCTTACCAAAAGGATTTTTTTTCATATAATAACCTTTATCCTTATCGTAAAGAGCTAAATTTATAAATTGATCTAATGATAAATTATTTGTTTTAGCGAGTTTCATATTTTAAATAACATAAGATTAACCCCGATATTACAAATATTAAACTTACTACTTGCCCCATTGTGAAGTTTAAAAATATATAACCAAGCTGTTCATCTGGTACTCTATAAAATTCAACAATAAATCTGAAGATTGAGTAAATTATTAAAAATAATCCTGAAATTACACCGGGTTTGTCTGAAAATTTGTTTTTAAAATAAATTAATAATAAAAATAAAAATAAACCTTCTAATAGTGCTTCGTATAATTGTGAGGGATGCCTTGGAAGATTGTCTACCTGAATAAATATTACTGCCCAGGGTACATTAGTTATAGTTCCATACAACTCTGAATTTATAAAGTTTGCTATTCGTCCAAAAAATAACCCGACTGGAGCTACTAAAGCGACAATATCCAAATACAAGAATGGGTTCTGATTATTTTTTTTAGCAAAAAATATAGATGCAAAAATAACCCCAATCAAACCACCATGGAAGGACATTCCACCTTCCCAAATTTTAAATATATCTAATGGATTATTTATATAAAAACTTAAATTATAAATAAAAATATAACCAAGTCTTCCTCCTAAAATTATTCCAATAATTAAATAAGTTAAATAATCATCAAACTTATTTTTAACATCTGTGTCTTGGATAAATAATTTTTTAGCTAGTATCCAGCCCAATATGATTCCAAATATATAAGCTAGAGAATACCACCTGATTTCTAAAGAAAATATTTCTAAGGCTACTGGGTCAAAATTATTAATGAACATTTTTAATAATACTTATAATGTATATCTTAAATATGAAAAATTCTAAATTTATAATTGATAAGTTTGCTAAATTAATAGAGCAGGGACTAGTCTCTTCAAAAGATTTAACTACAGAACTATTTAATATCTTAAAATCTAAAAGAGATGAGTTTGTTTTTAAAATGAAACTTACTAGTAAAGATGAGTTTGAAGTACTCTCAAAACGTGTTGAGAATCTTGAAAATAAAATAAATAAACTTGAGAAAAAAAAAGTAAAAAAAGTTAAACAGGCAAGAAAACCTTAACTCTTAAACCATCCATTTTTGATTTTTCTAACATTATATTTCCTCCATGAGATTTGATAATGTCTGATGAAATTGATAAGCCAAGACCGACACTTGATTTAGAATCTGCTCTACCTTTATTTATTTTATAGAAAGGTTTAAATACATTTTCATACTCATTTTTTGGTATTCCGGGGCCATCATCATCAATAATAATGAATAGGTTTGTATTTGTTTTGCTTAAGCTAATTTCAACTTTGTTCGCATATTTCAGTGAATTATCAATTAGATTATTTAGACATCTATTAATTAAATTTTTCCTGCCATTAAAGTAAATTCTTGGTGTTAAGTTTTGTGAAATATTCTCATTATTATATTTTTCAATAACTTCTGAAATTAATTCAGATAGATTAAACAATTCATCTTTTTCAACATATGATGAACTGGTAAATTGCAAATATTCATTTAACATTTTTTCCATTTCATTGATATCTTCAGTTAATTTATTAACAGTTTCTTTATCTTTTATAAAAGCTAATTGTAGTTTCATTCTTGTTAAAGGCGTCCTTAAATCATGACTAATTCCAGATAACATTTCTGTTCTTTGATTTATGTGTCTTTCAATTCTCTTTCTCATTTTATCAAATTCATGTCCTGCTTGTCTAATTTCAAGTGCTCCAGAAGGTTTAAACTCCTCAATGTTCTCCCCTTTACCAAACCTTTCAGCCGCACGAGCTAGGTTTGTGATTGGTCTGGTTTGATTTTTTAAAAATATTAGAGAAATTATTACCATTATAATTGCAGGTACTGTGATCCAAAGTGCAAATATTCTTGCTGAAGAACTTGCAACTCTATCCTTAGGAACTAAAAATTTAAAATAACCATCTTCATATTTAATTCTTAAATCAATTAATTCTTTATAACCTGTTGTATCAAACCAGTATTCATTTAATCTAAATTTAGATTTTAGTTCTCTTCTCAAAGTTCTATCTATAGGACTAAACCATCTTTCAGTAACTGAATTTTGTAATTTTTCATTATTGATAAATTCAATATTTAAATCTAAAAATATAGAAAAAAGATCTAACAACTCTTGTTTATTTGCTTCCTCAGCTTCATAAGCTTCAACAAACGTACTAATTTCATTTACCAGTGTCCTTGTCATACCTTT
Organism: uncultured Pelagibacteraceae bacterium; assembly: GCA_902616165.1. Lineage (GTDB taxonomy): Bacteria > Pseudomonadota > Alphaproteobacteria > Pelagibacterales > Pelagibacteraceae > Pelagibacter. The sequence continues at coordinate 12,038 of CACMRS010000008.1, read as the reverse complement.
GTTTGTTTTGATCCAAAGACTATCAAAAAAAACAATCGTAATTACTAACTGTAAAACTAGAACTGGAATAGCAACTATAAGAAGAGCTCTATAAAATAATCTTTTTGGTAATATTTTTTTTAGATAATTACTCAATCCAGAGAACATATCCCGCACCTCTTATTGTTTGTAAAAATTTCGGATTTTTTGGATCAATTTCAATTTTTTTTCTAAGTCTAGTAATAATAACATCTATTGATCTCTCTTTATCTAAATTAATTAATTGACCAATATCTTCCCTTGAAAAAGTTTTACCTGGGTTATTAATCATTTTTTCTAAAATGGTCTTTTCTGTTGCATTAATCTTAAATTCTTTATTACTTTTTAATATTAAGAGTTTATTCAAATCAATTTTTACATTTTCAAATTCAATGACCCTTTTTTGATCCATTTTAATAGTTTTATTTAATATGTTTTGTATTCGTAAAATTAATTCTTTTGGCTCAAATGGTTTTGGCAAATAATCATCAGCACCAATTTCTAGCCCCTCAACTCTTTCATTTGCTGCTCCTTTAGCAGTCAGAAGTAATACAGGTGTTTCTAGTTTTTTTCTATTTTCTTTTAAAAACTCAAGGCCACTTTTACCTGGCATCATGATATCCAAAACAATTAAATCAAACTTTATTATTTTTATTTTATCAAATGCATCTTCTGCATTTTCTGCAGTAGTAACTAAATACTTATTTTCATTTAAATATTTTTTTACAAGAGATCTAATTCCGTCATCATCATCAACTACTAGTATATGAGCAATAAACTTATCCATTAATTATTTTACTTAGTACATTATCAAAATTTATAACTTCTTCAGAACTTGAATTTAATAAAGCATTATAAATTCTCTTTTTTTGTAAATTAAAAATTTCATTAAAAATTTTTTTACCTTTATCATTAAGAAAGACGTGCTTAACTCTAGTGTCTTGGTCATCTTTTTTAAACATGACGATTTCAAGTTTAATCAAATCTTTGAGAACACGATTTAAGCTTTGTTTTGTCACTTTAAGTCTCTTTAGTAGTTCAGAAATTGAAATACCCTCATACATTGATAGTAAATGAATTACCTTATGGTGTGCTAAGCCAATAGAATATCTATCTAATATTTTTTTTGAGTCAGAAAATGTTTCTCTGTAGCTTACAAATAGTTTTTCAATTAAGTCTTTTAGCTGGTCATCTTTTAAATATAAAAGTTCTTTCATAATAGGTAAGTTATATTGACATATTAAAGATACAAAGATATTTTTCAGTTATAAATAAAAAAAATTTTCATACATGATACCTTACGACAAGAGATCTGGAAAAATATGGTACAACAACGAATTAGTTGATTGGGCAGACGTTAAACTGCACGTATTAAGCCATGGTATGCACTATGCTAGTTGTGTATTTGAAGGCGAAAGAGTTTATGATGGTTCAATTTTTAAATTAGAAGAGCACACATCAAGATTTTTTTATTCCGCAAAAAGAATGGGTTTTGAAATTCCATACACTGAGGAGGAAATAAATATTGCATCAAACAAAATTGTTGCAACACAAAAAGTAGAAAATGGTTATGTTAGACCTGTAGCTTGGAGAGGAAGTGAGATGATGGCTATTTCTGCACAACACACAAAAATTCATGTTGCAATAGCAACTTGGGAGTGGGGATCATATTTTGATCCTAAGCTTAAAGTTGAGGGAATCAGATTAAATATTTCAAATTGGAGAAGACCAGCACCTAATACAATACCATGGGATACAAAAGCATCTGGTCTTTATATGATTTGCACTCTTTCAAAACACGAAGCTGAAAAACAAGGTTATACAGATTCTTTAATGTTAGATCATGAGGGAAATATAGCAGAGGCAACTGGAGCAAATATTTTTTTTAAAGATAAAAATGGAGAAATTCACACTCCAATACCAGACTCTTTTTTGGATGGAATCACAAGAAGAACAGTGATTGGTATAGCAAAATCTAAAAACATAAAGGTCCATGAAAGAAAAATCAGCCCGTCTGAATTAGTAAGTTTTGAAGGATGTTTTTTAACAGGAACTGCAGCAGAGGTAACTCCTGTATCGTGTATTGCAGAAAATCAATTTAAAGTTTGTGATACTATTATTGATTTAAATGAAAGTTATCAAAAATTAGTTAGAAAGAAAAAAGCAGCTTAATCTTTACTGTCTTCAGACATTGCGTGATCAATCCCTTTTCTCATATAATCATATGCAGTAAAAAGTGTTAAACCAGCTGATAACCATAAAAAAATTATACCAATTGTTTGTGCATTATAATCTTGAAAATTAATTATCTTATTTCCTGTATCACCAGATAGTAAAAGAGCTATAGCTACCATTTGTAAAACTGTTTTAAGTTTTGCAAGATTTGAGACAGGAAGTTTTATCTTTCCTTTTGCTAAAAATTCTCTTAAACCCGAAATTAAAATTTCTCTTGTAAGTATTATAATTGCTGCAATTACCTCATAATTTCTAATAGTTCCATCCATTACTAATAGTATTAATGCTGTAGCAACAATTATTTTATCAGCTATAGGGTCTAATAACTCACCTAATTTAGACTCTACTCCAAACATTCTAGCCAACATTCCATCTAAGAAATCAGTAAATGACGCAATAACAAATAATATTAAAGCAGTCAGGTCACCATAAAAACCTGGAAGATAAAAAGCTAATACAAAAAAAGGAACAATTATAATTCGTCCAATAGTTAATATGTTTGGAATTTTTTTAAGCATAATTATTCGTGAAAGAAGTTATATATCTTTTTTGCTACTTTTTCCTCAACACCGTCTACTGATTTTATTTCATCTAGACTAGCAGACTCAACTGATCTCGCTGAACCAAAATGGTTCAACAATGCCCTTTTTCTTATAGCTCCAATCCCATCTATTTGGTCTAATAAAGACTTACTGATACCTTTTTTTCTCTTTGCTCTATGTGCACTTATAGCAAATCTATGTGACTCATCTCTAATTCTTTGAAGAAAAAACAGAGTAGGGTCATTTCTTGAAAATTTAAACTCTTTACCATTATGAAAAAAAGTTTCATTTCCACTGTTTCTAAACTTACCTTTTGCTATTGCGATAATTGGAATATCGTGAAGACCTAGTTCATTAAGACTTTCTCTAGCAACCGAATATTGACCTTTACCTCCATCAACAAGTACTAAATCAGGAAAAGTAAGATAATTATCTTTTTCCTGAACTGCTCTTTTAAACCTTCTATTTAATACTTCTTTCATCATTCCATAATCATCTTGTTCATTTTTTTTATGTTTAATATTAAATTTTCTGTATCTTTTCTTTATAAATCCCTCATCTCCATAAGCTATTAGCGCTCCAACACTATTTGTGCCTTGAATATGACTGTTATCATAAACTTCAATTAAATTTATATTGGTTTCCAAATTAAATTTTTGAGCTACTGCATCGAATAATTCTTTGTTATTCTGACTTTCATAAAGTTTTCTATTGAGACTGTCTTTAGCATTTTTAATTGCCTGATTAATAACTTTTAGTTTGGACCCTTTTTTTGCAACTGAAATATTTATCTGTTTCCCTTCTTTTTGAGTAAGTGTTTTTTCAATTAAGGCTTTTTCTTTTATTTCCTCTGAAAGAATAACTGATGATGGAACACTTTTATTTTCATAAAACTGAGAAACAAACGAATTTAGTATTTCACTAAAGTGTTGATCTGGATCATGTTTTGGAAAAAAAGCTTGATTACCCCAATTTTGTTTTGATCTATAAAAAAAAACTTGGATACAGGTTTTGCCAGATTCTTTGTATCCAGCGATGACATCAGCTTCAACTAAGTTTGCTTCATTAATTCTTTGAGAAGATTGAATTATATTTAATGCTTTAATTCTATCTCTTAATATTACAGCTTTTTCAAAATCGAGATTCTCACTCGCTCTTTCCATTTGATTGGAAAGATTTTTTTGAATTTTCCTAGATTTACCTGAAACAAATTCAATAGCGTCGTTTACTGTTTGATTATATTCCTCTTTTTTTACGTAACCTACACATGGTCCAGAACATCTTTTTATTTGATACAAAATACATGGTCTTTCTCTATTTTTAAAAACGGTATCATCACAAACTCTTAAATGAAAAATCTTTTGGATCATTTTGATTGTCCAATTAGCAGAACCAGCAGAAGCAAAAGGTCCAAAGTAAAAACCTTCTTTTGCTTTTTTACCTCTATGTCTTTTTATTTGGGGCCACTTATCTTTGTTGCCAATAAATATAAATGGAAATGATTTATCATCACGAAGCAGGATATTGAATTTTGGTTTATGCTTTTTGATTAAATTTGCTTCTAAAAGTAATGCTTCACTTTCATTAGACGTGGTTGTTATCTCTAGTTTTCTTGTTTGAGATAACATCCGTTCAGTTCTAATTATATGATTTTTTTCAGCAACGTAGCTCTTTAACCTATTTGGTAAATTTTTTGCTTTACCCACATAAAGAATTTCATTTTTCTCATTAAGCATCCTGTAAATTCCTGGAAGTTTAGGAACTAAAGGCAACTCTTTTTTAATTACTTCTTTTCCTATTTCAGAGCTTATCATGGCTTCTTTTTTTGGTTATTTGAATACCAACAGATGAACACTGTTTTAAGATTTCTAATTTTTCGATTTTTAACATTATTTTAGCAATTCTCTTATCTTTAAATAGTTCATCAAAAACTGCTTCTGCCAAGGTTTCTAAAAAATTATAATGTTTCTTTTTTACAAGTTTTGTAATTAATTTTACAATTGTTCCATAATTTACAATGGATTTTATATCTTTATCGCTAGAAGGTTTTTTATCCTCATAGTCTATTTCAAGACTAAATTTTACTTTTTGTGATTTTTCTTTTTCAGAGTCGTAATAACCAAGTTTTAAATTTAAAATTAACTCTTTAATTAGTATTTTTTTCTCATAATTAAATAAAGTTTTATTTTTATCTATTTTTACAATTTTTAAATTATTTTTTTTCATTATTTAGTTCCAAATATAGTAAGATTCCAACATGCATTCCCATCCTCAATACGAACATAGCAACCAAAAAACGACATTATTTTAAATGCAAAAAAACCACCAATCAAAATTATTGCTGCTGCAAGAAAAGGATTAATTTTTTTCATATTATTTAACTCTTGAGGCAATATAATCTAAAATGACTGGATTATAATATTGAAAACAATCAGCCATATTCATTACGTGTCCTGGATTTTTTTGTTTTGAAACACTTTCTTTCCAGTCATATCCTCCTACCACACATTTTTTCCCATTAACTTTATAATTCTCTGAAATAACAATTCTTTTAACGCCAGGGACCTCTTCTAACCAATCTGATAACAGTCCTTCATACTTATCTCTAGGATGAGTAAAAGCTAGAACGGGCACATTATTTGATTTTTTAATGTTATCAATCTGTCTTTGTCTTAGTTCTGCAGGACCTGGGCGCTTTTTAGCAAATTTTTTTAGTGCCTCTTCAGGACCAACTTTTTTGACTTTATATTTTTTGGAAAGTTTACCAAAACAAGCTTGCATGTACGATATACCTCCACCTACTTTATCTGGATGAGCAGCTAATAACATTAAAGTTAATAGACCACCACAAGAGTGACCTGATATAATAATCTGTTTTCTGGGAACTCCTATATTTATAAATTTTTCAACTAATTCTAAGTTTTTTTCAACTCTTTTATCTAATTTATGTTTACCAACATAAGGGGTTTTAGATTTCCACCAGCTTTTTTTTAATGACATATCCCCGGCAAAGTCATTAGAGCAAAAGTTATAAACCATAATTTTCTTACCATTAATTTCCTCATCAACTAGTGATGCTTGATTTTTTAGATCCATTGCCCAAACACATTCACTCTTTTTTGCCTCATCATTTGTGTTTTGACCATGATTAAAAATAATGATAATTTTATTTTTAGGGTCCTCAACAACAAAACCTTCTTTTACTTTAGCTGATTTAGTAATAAATCCACTTTTTAAAACTTTATTAGCATGAACATTATTAGAGATTAATAAAAATATTAAAATTAAAAAAATTTTTTTCATTCTTTTCCTCCCATAATATCTGGTGTTTGCCAGTTTAAATTCTGCCCACTATCAATTGCTAATACTTGACCAGTAATAGATCTATTTTTTATAAAAAAGTCAACGGCGTTGCAAATTTGTTCCACATCAACTTGTCTTTTTAAGGGGGTTGCTAAATACTGTTTTTTGAAGTGTTTTTCAGACTGTCTTTGATTTTTTATTGTAGGTCCTGGAGCTATTCCATTGACCCTTATTTTTGGAGCTAGGCTCATAGCACTTGTTTTTGTAAGAGTATAAAGGCCAGTTTTACTTATAGTGTATGAAAAAAAATAAGGAGTAAGTTTAAAGACTCTCTGATCAATTATATTTATTATATTATTATTTTTTCCTTTTATATTTTTAGCAAATTCTTTAGATAATAAAGCAGGTGTTCTTAAATTTGTTCTTAAATGTTGCCCCCAACTATCTGTTGTAAAGTTTTCTAATTTATCATTTTCAAATAAAGAAGCGTTATTAATTAAACAATCAAAATATTTAAGTTTTGATTTTGCGTATTTTACAATTTTATTTACATCATTTTCTTTACTCAAATCACCTTTAACTAAGTAAACTTTAGTACCATCATTTGATAGTTCTTTTTTTAACTTCTCAGCTTTTAATTTTGACTTATTAAAATGAATTAGAATTTCTTTATTTGGGCCAGATAATTTTTTTGCAATCGCAGCACCAATTCTTGTTGCTCCACCTGTAATAATTATTTTCCGTGCTTCCATTTTTTATCTCTTTTTTTTGTAACTTTAGTGCCTGGCATACCCATAGTTGATCTGCCTTTTGGATAAAGCTTATTCTTCACATCATACTGTCTTATTTTTGGATTTAATGTAATTTCTAATTCCGTACTTTCTAACTTTCTTATTTCATCTCGTATTTTAGCTGCTTCCTCAAATTCTAAATTTGATGCTGCTTCTTTCATTTTTTTATCCAAACCTTTAAGATGTTTTTTAAGATTGCCACCAATATTTGAACCTTCACTTATTTTGACATAGTCCTTTTCATAAACACTCTCTAAAATATCGCTAATTTCTTTTTTTACCGACTTTGCATCTATTTTGTGTTTCTTGTTGTAAGCTAATTGAATTTTTCTTCTTCTTTCAGTTTCTGCAATTGCTTTTTTTATACTTTTTGTCTCTTTGTCGGCATACAAGATGACTTTACCATCAACGTTTCGTGCTGCTCTACCTATTGTTTGAATTAAAGATGTTTCAGATCTTAGAAAACCTTCTTTATCAGCATCTAAAATCCCAACTAACGCGCATTCAGGAATATCTAATCCTTCCCTTAACAAGTTAATTCCAACCAAAACATCAAATACACCCATTCTTAAATCTCTCATGATTTCAATTCTTTCTAATGTATCAATATCTGAGTGCAGGTATCTTACCTTTATACCGTTCTCATGAAGATACTCAGTTAAATCTTCAGCCATTTTTTTAGTTAGTGTTGTTACTAACACCCTATGATTATTTTCAATTACTCTCTTACACTCGTGCATTAAATCATCCACTTGATTTTTTGCAGGTCTTATTTCTACAGGGGGATCAATTAATCCTGTTGGTCTAATAACTTGATCAATGAATTTTCCTTTAGTTTGTTCTAATTCCCATGGACCTGGAGTTGCTGAAACAAAAACAGTTTGAGTTCTCATTAAATCCCATTCTTCAAATTTTAATGGTCTATTATCCATACACGATGGAAGTCTAAATCCATATTCTGCTAAAGTACTTTTTCTTGATCTGTCTCCTTTGTACATTCCATTGAGCTGAGGAACTGTAACGTGACACTCATCTACAAATATCAAAGTATTATCAGGAAAATATTCAAAAAGAGTAGGAGGGGGTTCTCCAGGTTTTCTTCCTGACAAAAATCTTGAATAGTTTTCGATACCAGCACAAGACCCAGTTGCTTCAATCATTTCAAGATCAAATTTAGTTCTCTCTTCTAATCTTTGTGCTTCCAGTAATTTATTTTCAGAACGGTGTTTTTTTAAAGTTACTTCTAATTCTTTTTTTATGTTAATTACTGCTTGCTCTATTGTAGGTTTTGGGGTGATGTAGTGACTGTTAGCATAAACTTTAACTAAACTTAATTCTCTTACTTTATCACCAGTTAGGGGGTCAAACTCTTCTATCTGTTCGAGCTTATCACCAAACAAACACAATCTCCAAGCTCTATCTTCTAAGTGAGATGGAAAAATTTCTAAATATTCTCCCCTTGCTCTAAATGTTCCTCTATAAAAATTTTGATCATTACGTTTGTATTGAAGAGCTACCAAAGACTTAATTATTTCTTCTCTGTTATAATCATAATTTTTTTGGAGTGTTAAAGTCATTTTGCTATATGCTTCAACAGATCCAAGACCATAAATACAAGAAACACTTGCAACAATTAATACATCATCTCTTTCCAACAGAGATCTTGTTGCTGAGTGCCTCATCCGATCAATCTGCTCGTTAATAGAGGCCTCTTTCTCAATATACGTATCCGATCTTGGTACATAAGCCTCAGGAGTGTAATAGTCATAGTATGAAACGAAATATTCAACAGCATTGTCAGGAAAAAAGGTTTTCATTTCCCCATAAAGTTGAGCAGCAAGAGTTTTATTTGGAGCCAATATCAAGGCAGGTCTATTGGTAGCTTCAATAACTTTAGCCATAGTAAAAGTTTTTCCAGATCCTGTTACACCAAGTAAAACTTGATTAAATTGATCTTTGTTAGCACCATTAACTAATTTTTTTATTGCCTCAGGCTGATCTCCCGCAGGTTTAAAATCAGATTTAATTTTGAATTTTTTTCCACCCTCTAGTTTTCCACCAATTTTAGGATTTTTACTCTGAATATCTGTAATTAAATCTTGATAAGTATTTTCCATATATTAAACAACGTATTAGAATTTATTTATATTTCAATGAGCATAATATCAGACAGTTTAAAGAAGATTAAACCATCACCCACTATTGCTGTTACTCAAAAAGCAAGAGAATTAAAAGCTGCTGGAAAAGATGTTATAGGATTAGGTGCAGGAGAACCGGATTTTGATACTCCGGATAATATTAAACAAGCAGCTATAAAAGCTATTAACGATGGTGATACTAAATACACTGCAGTAGATGGCACTCCAGCATTAAAAAAAGCTATCGTAGAAAAATTTAAAAAAGAAAATAATTTAGAATATACAACTGATCAAATTACAGTTGGTGCTGGTGGAAAGCATGTAATTTATAATGCAATGATGGCAACACTAAACGATGGAGATGAGGTATTAATTCCAGCTCCTTATTGGGTGTCTTATCCAGATATAGTTTTATTGGCTGGTGGAAAACCAGTTGTAATGGAATGTAATGAAAAACAAGGCTTTAAAATAAATCCATCGGATTTAGAAAAATTTATCACTCCAAAAACAAAATGGATAATATTAAATTCTCCATCTAATCCAACTGGAGCTTGTTATTCTGAAAATGATATCAAAGCAATTGCTGCTGTTCTAGAAAAACACAAACATATTTATATTTTAAGTGATGATATATATGAACACGTGACCTACGAAGGCTTTAAATTTTTTACTATTGCTCAAATAGAAAGTTTAAAAGACAGGGTTCTTACAATGAATGGTGTAAGTAAAGCGTACTCAATGACAGGTTGGAGGATAGGGTATGCAGCCGGTCCAAAAGATATTGTTAAAGCTATTGCTAAAATTCAATCACAATCAACAACTAATCCTTCATCAATTAGTCAAGCTGCATCAGTTGAGGCACTAAGCGGGACACAAGATTTTATAAAAAAAAGAGCTGACTCTTTTCAAGAAAGAAGAGATTTTGTAGTAAAAGCATTAAATGATATTGATGGCATCAACTGTTTAAATCCTGACGGAGCATTTTATGTTTTTCCCAGTTGTAAAGAATTAATGGGAAAAAAAGATCCTAGTGGAAAAGAAATTAAATCAGACACTGATTTTGTTCAATCTCTTTTAGAGAATAGTGGTATTGCTGTTGTTCAGGGTTCTGCATTCGGCTTAGAAGGATTTTTTAGAATTTCATATGCGACTTCAATGGAAAATCTAAAAAAAGCTTTAGAAAAAATTTCCTCTTTTTGTAAAAGTTTAACTTAATGAAAACAGCTATAGTATTTGGTTCCACTGGATTAATTGGTGGCCATTTAGTTAATCTATTAATTGAAGATAATTATTACACTAAAGTTAAGGTTTTCGTTCGTTCACAAACTTCAATTAATAATGAAAAAGTTGAGGTTATAAATATTGATTTTAATAATTTAGGAAATCATAAAACTGAAATTACAGGGGATGATTGTTTTTTTTGTATTGGTACCACAAAACAAAATTCTCCTAATAGAAATGAGTACCAAAAAGTAGAGCTAGATATCCCAAAAGAAATTGCACAAATCGCAAAAGCTAATTCAGTCAAGTCATTTATTTTTATCTCTTCAATATATGCTAATCCAAATAGTTCCGGGAATTATGTGAAATTTAAAGGTTTAGTTGAAGAAGAATTAAAAAGATTAAACTTCTCTAAATTAGGAATATTAAGACCCTCTTTTTTAATTGGGAAAAGAAAAGAAAACAGAGTGGGTGAAAAAATAGGTATTTTGACTTTTAGAGTATTGTCGCCTTTATTATTTGGACCGTTTAAAAAAATGAGACCTATCAGTTCAGAAATAGTTGCAAAAGCAATGATCAAAATTGCTAAACAAAATTTACAAAAAATTACTTTTGAATCTGATGAAATTTTAAAACTATAATTAAACCAAACCTAATTTCACAACAGATTTTGCATTCTCCGCCATACAATCTTTTGCAGCTTTAAATTTAAACCCTAATAATTCTTCAGCATAAGAGGGGTCGGTTTGCATTAAAATTCCAAGATCAGGTATCATCATTTTAGCGCTTGAGTCTAAATAACTTATTAACTTCACCATGAAATTTGGAAGTTCTTTTTTTGGCAGCTTTTTTGCATAAGCAGGCATTGCTTCAGCCATCAATTGGGATAATTCGACTAATTTTTTTACTTCTTTTCCAACAATTAATCTTCTACCTCCAACTTTATCATTTCCTATACAAGCAACATGTGCTTTTGCAATATCTTTTACATCAGAAATTAGAACAGCAAATTTAGGTGCTCCAGGAAATTTACCAGCCATGAATTGTCTGACATACTCAATTGAAGTACCTCCTTTTTTATCTAGAGCATCACCGAAGACACCACCAGGACAAATTGTAGTTAATTTATTTTTTAATCCTTTGCTTTCCATCAATTCCCAAGCAACTCTCTCAGCTTTAGTTTTTGATAAAAAATAATCATTTACCCCCTCTACCCAATTTTCATCAGTCCAATCTTTTTCTCCAAATGTATAAGGATTAGTTCTTTTTGGTTTTCTAAACATAGCAACAATAGAAGAAGTTTTTATGATTTGATCTACTCCAGCATTTATCCCTGCATTCAATACCCTTAACGTACCATCTACTGCAGGAGGTAATAAGCTTTCTCTATTATTTGAAACTTTTATTGGAAAAGGAGATGCAATATGAAATATATATTTACATCCTTTAGCTGCATCATTCCATCCATCATCTTTAACAAGATCTAATTTAATAAAAGATAATTTATCTATAGGAGCGTATTTACTAATAGTGTCTTTGGTTTGTTCTATTAAAGTTTCATTTCTTACTGTCCCAACGACCTCGTAACCAGAATTTAATAATTCTATAGTTGTATGTTTTGCTATCCAACCGCTTATTCCAGTTAGCAATACTTTTTCTGACATTTAATTGTGAGAGAGATGTTTTTCTGCTTCAAGAGCTGCCATGCACCCCATACCAGCAGCTGTGACTGCTTGTCTGAAAATTTTATCTTTTACGTCTCCAGCAGCAAAAACTCCAGGTACATTAGT
>CACMRS010000007.1 GCA_902616165.1 uncultured Pelagibacteraceae bacterium | reverse complement strand
CTCACATGGCACACATTTTTTATTGGCTAAATCAGTCATAAATATTTATTTCTTGGAGCGGGCAAAGGGGGTCGAACCCTCGACCTTCTCGTTGGCAACGAGACGCTCTACCACTGAGCTATGCCCGCCTGTTATTATTATTAAAATTAGTAGTTTTTTAAAAATATAGCAAGAGACAAAATGATATAATTTATATCTAATTATTTTAAATTGATCATTTAATCGAACTAAAAAATTTTAAAAATCTAAGTTATATTAATTTTATGGAATTAACTAAAAAACAAACAGAGGGAATTAAGTATTATAAATTAGGTAAAATTTCAGAGGCTATAAGTTGTTTTGAATCATCAACTTCTGAAAATATAAATAATGAATTGATTTATGAAAGTCTGGGGATTTGCTATATGAAAATAGGCGAGTATGAAAAATCAATTGATAATTTTAGTAAAGTTTTAGAATTTAATAGTAAAAATCAAAAATCTATTTTTTCAATTATAAATTTATTGAATTTTATTAAACCAGAGAATTCCAATAAAAATAATATATTTTTAACTAATGATAAAATTTTATCTCTAAATAAAAATATTAAAGATATACCTGATATTAATGTAATAAAAGAAATTTTTGAAAAAGCAGAAAGTTACACTAATGAAAATTGTAATGAGATTGATTATAATGAAACGCAAATTTTTAGAAGAGATAACAAAAAATTAGATTGTGATAGACATTTTAAGGTTTTTAATAAATTTCATATAATACCAAAATATTGTTTTAATTGCTATAAAATACAAATAATTACTAAAGATGTTTTGGAATTAATAAAATTATACTTTTTATTTAATCAATCATTTATTAAAAAAAGTATTCTCAGAAAATGCATGATTGAAATTAGATCTAATATAAAAGGGAATTATAAAGGATTTGTATACTTTGATAATCTTCAAGATTGTGTTGAAGCATTAGAAATTATAAAAAAAAAAATTCTAACAGCGGGTATAAAAACAAAAATTATAGAAATAAAACATGGATGTAGTGAGTTTTATGAGAAATTTCCCGATTATAAAAATATAAATTTTAAAGGTAAACAAAAAATTAACTACAATGAAAACTGGAAAAAATATGAGGAAATTATAGACAAAAAAACCATTATAAAAAATAGGATACACGTTGGGTCTACATTAAACATGTTTACACTCTCTGATTTTTTTATTCTAAGAAACTGGTTAGTATATGCAAAATTTTTAGGAGATACCTCATTTCAAAAAATAGATCTAAAAAAATCTAAAAATAATTTTTTAAACAATATTTTAAAAAACCAATATGAATTTAGAAAAAAAGAACTTAGATAATGAAACTTTATAAGTAAATGATTGAGGAAGGTTTAAATAAATTAAAAAATAGAGAAATTTTAAAAGCCTTAAATATTTTTAAAGAATTAAATAAATTACAACCAAACGATGGGGATGTATTGTTTTTTTTAGGTACTATTTATTACGAGCTAAATGACTTAAAAAAAAGCTTATTTTACCTTGAACAATCTTTAAAAAAATTTCCCAACTCAGAAGCTGTAATTAATAATTATGCCATAACACTACAGAGCTTAGGTGAAATTGATAAAGCTAAAGAATTATTTAAAAGTTTAATAAAATTAAACCCAAATAATATAAATGCGTATTTCAGACTTTTTAGAATGAATTTAAAAAATTTTGAAAAAAAATACCTAGATAAAATTAAACTTATAGAAAAAAAAAGAAATTTAAACTTTGAAAATAAAAGTTTAATTAATTTTATTTATTCAAAATATGAAAAAACCAATATAAATAATGAGATTAAATACTTAAATTTAGCACACAAATATCAATTCAATTCAAGAATAAAATTCAATTCTAAATTGGTATTTTATCATACGGAAATATTAAAAAAAAATTTTAATAATATAAATTTAATTGAAAAAAATAAAAAATCTTCGACTGGAGATAGAAAAAAACCAATTTTTATAATTGGATTACCTAGATCAGGTTCTACATTAATTGAGACTTTTTTAATGCAAAATAAAAAAGAATTTTATTCTTATGGTGAACCTAGCATTTTTGATACATCTATTTTTAATCAAATTAAAAGAGAAATCATAGATAAAAATGATCATATTAAAATTTCAATAGATAAAGAAGTTCTTATAAATTCTTTAGAAAATATTTACTCTTATTCAAATAATAAATACTTTATTGATAAATCTTTAGAAAATTTTTTTTATATAGATATTATTTTGCAAATTTATCCAGAAGCTAAATTTATTCATACATTTAGAGATAAGTTTGATGCGGCTTTAGCTATTTATAATTCGATGTTAATTTACTTACCCTGGACACACTCAATTGATAATATCATCAAATATATATCAAATTACGAAAAAATTATTAACTTTTTTAAAAAAAAATATCCAGAAAAAATTTTAGACGTAGATCTAAAAAAACTTACAAATAAACCCAATCAACAATTAAAAAAAATTTTTGATTTTTGTGACATAAATTGGCATGAAAATGTTTTAAAATCTTACAGCGCTAAAAATTTAGCCAGTAAAACAAGCAGTTTTCTTCAAATTCGCGATAAAATTAAGAAATACGAAATAAATAAATATAAACCTTATTATTTTTTAATTGATAATAAACTCTAATATATCTATTCGTAACCTAGTTCATTAAACTCATTTTTAAATGTATTAGAAATTTTACTTTGCAATTTTTCATTTAAAATATCTTTCCAATTATTTTTTGGCCCTAAGTAAAAAAATGGAATTTTTGTTTTAGTTTTTTTGGAGGTTATTGACTCAGAAAAACCATTTTTTTCTTCATCTTTTTTAAGTTTATCAAAAAAAGTAGAGTTTACAGAATTTTTTAATTTGTCTGTATCGATTTTCTTATTTAATTGAGTGATTTCATTAATAAATTTTATAATGTCTTTAACAACTACAAATGTTTGATTAAGTAAATCCTCATATTTGACTATTTTAATTGGTATTTTTCTTTGAACTTTCCATGATTTATAATTGATATTCCAAGAACTTATATATTGGAAATCACTATATCCATCATTTTCAAAATTACTTACATCATAGATATAATTATTTTGTTTCATCATCCAAGTTAAGGCTTGATCATCATTTAATTCATAATGATTTTTAATTGAGGTAATTACATTTCTTGGGTCTCTAACGATATAAATTCCTCCTATTGAGTTTTTATTATTTGTGAATTCATTATTGTTTAGAGCTCCAAAAGCATTGTGAGTTTTAAAAAATCTTAGTTTATTATCTTCGTTTATTTTTTCTTGTGCTTTTATCCAGAATTTTGTTGTGTCGGTCACAACATCTTTGTTAAAATTAAACCCTTTGAAATGTTTTTTTTCAGGAAATTGACCAATTTTTTTAATTATATCCTGACGATAAAACCCATCTTCAGTATAATAATAGGAACTAATCAAAGCTCTGAGCCAAGTATTTCCACTTTTAGGGTAAGATGCTATCCAAAAAATCATTGTAACAACACTATAGATCAATAATATTTAAATTGTAAAAAATATGAAAGATTTACCAAAAATAATTCCTGTTTTTCCATTAAGTAATTTTATTATATTTCCAAAAACATCTGTTCCATTAAATATATTCGAGCCAAGGTATATTGACATGATAGATGACGCCATGAAATCAAATAAATTTATAGGCATGATACAGCCTAAAAAATCTGAAAAAAATTTAATAGTACCTCAACTACATCAAATTGGTTGCTTAGGTAAGATAAGTAGTTTTAAAGAAACAGACGATGGCCGTTACCTAATTGAACTAAAAGGTTTAATAAGATTTAGAATAATAAAAGAAATAAATTCCGATAAAAAATATAGAGAATGCGAAGTAGATTTTGAAAGTTTTCAAAAAGATTTAAATGAAAAAAAAGAAGATTTAAATTTTCAAGATTTAGAAATAATATTTAAAGATTTAAAATCTTTATTTGAAAAAAAAGGTTTCATAATAAATTGGAGGGCACTAGAACAACAAAGTTTAAATGAAATAATAAATGCCCTCGCCATGGCCTCTCCTTTTACATTAGAAGAAAAACAGGTTCTATTAGAGGCAGAAAATTTGAATATTAGAAAAGATAGAATTGCTGAAATATTAAATACTTACAGTCACGATTCTTTCAACAATCAAACATTACAATAAACTAAAAAGTAATTCCTTGATCTGCAATTTTTGTTAAAAATTTATTGATTAGTTGATTTTTACCTAAAAATTGAACAGATTTACTTAAATAAATACTATTCGTTTTTCTTTCCAAATTAAAAAATTCATGAACAAAATCCACAGTATTAGAAAAAATATAATTTTTATGTTTAATTTTCTTTTGAAATTCTAAACCTACAGAACTATCAAGGGGCAGCCCTAAATTATTCCTAGTCTTAATTAAATCAGTAAGTAATTTGATATCTCGTATCGTCATATTAAAACCTTGGCCAGCTAAAGGATGTATCCTGTGAAGCAAATCACCAAATGCAAGAATATTTTTATGAAAGTAAGATTTCAAATTTAAGGAATACAACTCGAATGATTTAATAGTTTTAATTTTTTTTATTTTATATTTAAAATTGTAAAAATTAATTAAATTGTAAATATTTTCATCTTTTTTATATCCTGAGTTATGTATGGAATAAACAACTGAGGTTTGAACATCAGAGATAGGTAAAAAAGCTATTGGTCCTCTTTTGGTAAAAATCTGAGTTGCTAAATTATTATTCTCTATTTTATGATGGTCAATTATTGTTGTATACGCAGAACTATTATATTTTTTTATTATTTTTTTACTAAAATATTTTTTTGTAATAAAATTTAAATTATCAGTATTAATTACTAGGTTATATTTTTTTATAAAATCTAAATTATTTTTAAAAATTTTTTTTTTAAAATATTTACTCTTAGACAGGCTTTTTTCTAAGAGGTTATATAATTTTAAATTTTTAATTATAGAAAATAGTTCATTTGTATTATCACCAAATTTAAGTAATTTTTCTTTTTTTAAATTGTCTGAAAAAATTTCTATTTTTTTTATATTCCATATAATTTTATTAATATTAACGATATTATTGTTAAAAAAATCAACGTTACTTTTAGATATTCCAATAGTTCTTGATTCATCTGGTTTATGAGTTTGTTTAATTTCTAAAATATCTACATAAATATTTTCTTTAACTAGAGCTTTTGCTAAAGTTAAACTTGTTAAGCCACTACCTAATATACAAACTTTCATTATTTTTAATTTTAACAACAAAAATTAGATGATACAAAGTGATAAAATTGATTCACTTATATGAATTTTAAAAAAACCGCAAATATATTAATAAATTTTATAATAAGAAGATTGACAGAAATTTTCGGAACACTGACATCAATAAGTGGAATTCTCATTTTTGCTGCACTATTATCGTACTCACCTGAAGATCCTAATTTTATTTTCCCAGATAATACTGAAATTAAAAATTTACTCGGATTTAGAGGAAGTTTTATTTCAGATTTAATGTTTCAGTCTGTTGGCTTTGTTTCTTATCTGATCTCTGTCACTTTAATTATAACAGGTATTAATATTTTTAGAAAAAAAGATTTTTTTTTAATAATTGAAAATATTTTTTTTACAATACTTTATAGTATATTTGGAACTCTCTTCTTAAGTTATTATCATTTAAATAATTTTATCCTTTACATAAATGGAAGTGGTGGTTTTATCGGAATTTACTTAAATGAGACTTTTTTAAATTCACTAATAACCATCAATGAAAATATTTTTTATTATATATTATTTTTGATTACATTATTTTTATTTCTTATAAGTATTAATTTTCGCCCTGTAGAATTTTTTAAAATTATAAAAAAATTTTTAAAGTACTTTTATAAATCAGAAGAAAAAATTTATACAAATAAAAATGAAATTATTAGTGAATATATTCCACAAGAAAAAATTAAAAATCTTATCCAAGAAGATTTACCATTTATAAAAGCTGAAAACAAAGAGGGTTCTAATGTCAAATTTAAACTTCCAAGTATTGATTTACTAAAGGTTCCATCAAAAAAAGAAAGGGAGAATTCTGAAAATAATGAAAATAACGATCCAGAATTTCTAGAAAAAATACTCTTAGACTTTGGTGTAAATGGTAAAATTAAAAAAGTAAGTCATGGACCAGTTGTTACACTAAATGAATTTGAACCTGCGGCAGGTGTAAAAGTTTCTAAAATAATCAATCTGTCTGATGATATTGCCAGAAATACAAGTTCAGAGTCTGCTAGAATTTCAACTATTCCAGGAAGTAATACTATAGGAATAGAGTTACCAAATAATAAAAGAGAAAATGTTTATTTAAGTGAAATTTTAAATAATCCTGATTTCAAAAAAAAAGAAATTAAATTACCTATCGCTTTAGGTAAAAATATATCTGGTAAACCAATCGTTGGCGATTTATCTTCTATGCCACATTTGTTGATAGCGGGTACTACCGGATCCGGTAAATCTGTATGCATTAATACAATAATTTTATCACTTCTTTACCGTCATACACCTGAAAAATGCAAGTTTATTTTAATTGATCCTAAGATGTTAGAATTATCAACTTACGAAGGGATCCCACATTTGTTATGTCCTGTAATAACAGAAGCTAAAAAGGCAGCTTCAGTTCTTGGTTGGGTAGTAAAAGAGATGGAAAGTAGATATAGATTAATGACAAAAGAAGGTGTCAGAAATATCGACGGATACAATCTTAAACACAAACTTCCAATGCCATACATAGTTGTAGTGGTTGATGAAATGTCTGATTTAATGCTTGTGGCTGGAAAAGAAATTGAGAATTATATTCAAAAATTATCACAAATGGCAAGAGCAGCAGGTATTCATATTATTATG
Organism: uncultured Pelagibacteraceae bacterium; assembly: GCA_902616165.1. Taxonomy (GTDB): domain Bacteria; phylum Pseudomonadota; class Alphaproteobacteria; order Pelagibacterales; family Pelagibacteraceae; genus Pelagibacter. Next base: position 26,242 of record CACMRS010000007.1, on the reverse strand, counting down.
GCCACTCAAAGACCAAGTGTAGATGTAATCACTGGTACTATAAAAGCGAATTTCCCAACTAGAATTTCTTTTCAAGTTACATCTAAAATTGACAGTCGTACTATTCTTGGAGAACAGGGTGCTGAACAATTACTAGGAAAAGGTGACATGTTATATATGTCATCAGCTAATCGAATAGTAAGAATTCATGCACCTTTTGTATCAGATAGTGAAATTGAAAAAATAAACAATTTTTTAAGATCACAAGCAGAACCTGATTATGTTGATGAAATATTAAATTTTGCCGATGAGAAGGAAATTGGTGACAATCAAAATCAGGGAGAGAAAGATGACCTTTATGAACAAGCTTTAGATATAATTAGGTCTGAAGGCAAAGCATCTACTTCTTTTTTACAAAGAAAGCTTCAGATTGGATACAATAGAGCAGCACGAATTATTGACATGATGGAAGCAGATGGTGTCGTTAGTAAAGCAAATCATGTTGGTAAAAGAGATGTACTTTAATGTTGCGTTATTTCTCAATAATATTTCTTTTTATTTTAACTTCTAATTCCAGTGCAGAGATTAAAAATAAAATTATCGAAAATCTAAAAAACACTAATAATCTAGATTTCAAATTTGAACAGAACATAAATGGAAAAATAGAGCATGGAAATTGTACCATTGAATATCCAAAAAAAATTTTTTGTGAATACGCAGGAAGCAATAATAAAATCTTAGTATCAAATGGTAAGTCACTTGTAATCAAGACTAGAGTTAGTTATTACAGATATCTATTAGAAAAAACTCCATTAAATTTAATCTTAGATAAAAAATTTCTTATCGATAAAATCAGTAACTTAAATGAGAGAATAATTGATAATAATTTAGTAAATTTTACAATTCTTGAAAAAGATAATGAAATAAATATTTTTTTTGACAACGAGACATATGATTTAATTGGTTGGCAAAATACAGATATTTATCAAAATTTTAATATTACTTTTATTTCCTCAATAAGAAAAAATAGGGTTCTTTCGGAAAACCTTTTCAAGATTCCTTCACAGAATTAAATATTTAGTATTTCAGTTTTATATATTTTCATTCCTCTTGAGATATAATTATTTAAAGCATTTTTGTGATCTAACGAGCATGTATGGACCCAAACACGATTAATTTTTCCTTCAAAAGATTTTTTTATAGCCTTAGTTAATAAATAAGAACCTAGTTTTTTATTTCGATATTCCTCTAATATTCCAAAATAAGCAATTTCAGTTTCATTTTTTTCTATATGAAAAATTAATTCAAAAAAACCCACCAAATCATCTTTATATTTAAATACATATGTCTTAACTCTGTCTGATGAAACATAATTTATCCATTTTTCTTCTGACCACGATAGTCTATCTAACCATTGATGTTTTTTTCCAATATTCTTATAAAAAAATTTGTTCAATTGGAAATTTATTGGATCAATTAAACTTAAGGAATAATCTTCTGAGGGCTTGGTCCCCTCTTTAAGATCATGAAGTGAGTTTATTTCTAAATAATTTCTTTTAACTTCCTCAGTCACACCACCATTTTTCCTACTCTTTCACCTCCAAAGAGATGAAAGTGTAAATGAGGAACCTCTTGGCCACCATAATCACTTATATTTGCTAAAGCCCTGTAGCCCTTTCCTACTTCTGTTGAAATACCAAGCTTTTTAGCAACTATATTAATACCTTTTAATAATCCAACCATCTCCTCTGGCGAGGCGTTTAAACTAAAATCATCTAAATCAATGTATTTCCCTTTGGGGATAACTAAAGCATGAATTTTTTTTTGTGGATTGATATCGTGAAATGACAAAACAAAATCATCCTCATAAATTTTATTACAAGGTATTTCTCCACGTAAAATTTTTGCGAAAATATTATTATCGTCGTAACTCATTTTTTTCTTTTTTCTAACTCTAACATTACATCTTCAATTTTAATGTCATTTGCTTCAAGGTACATTAGCAAATGGTAAAATACGTCTGCAGCTTCGTGAATTTTATTTGTATTTTCTTCTACAGCTTCAATCAATTCATTAACCTCTTCTAAAACTTTTGCCTTGCTTAATGATTTGTCTGTAAGTAACTTATTAGTATAAGAACCTTCAATAGGAGAAGATTTTCTATCTCTTGCAAGTTTAATTAAGTTTTCTAATGTATTAAGCATGTTAAATTCTAACAGGAATTCCTTTTGAATCCAAATATTCCTTGGCCTCTTTTACAGAATGTTTACCATAATGAAATATTGATGCTGCTAGAACTGCACTTGCATTTCCTAATTTAATTCCATCTACTAAGTGATCTAGATTTCCAACTCCTCCTGAAGCAATTACTGGAATATTTACCATAGAAGATATCTTAGACATTAAATCAATATCATAACCAACTTGGGTACCATCTCGATCCATAGAGGTAACTAGTAGTTCTCCTGCCCCGCTATCTTCCATTTTTTTAGCAAATTCTATTGCGTCAATGCCGGTATTATTTCTTCCACCATGAGTGAAAATTTCCCATTTATCTCCACTTTTTTTAGCATCTATCGCTACCACTATACATTGTGACCCAAATTTTTTAGAACTAACTATAACTACTTCTGGATTTTGAACTGCAGCAGTATTGATTGATACTTTGTCTGCACCACAGTTCAGTAGTTTATTAATATCATCAACACTTCTAACACCGCCTCCAACTGTCAGAGGAACAAAGCATTTCTTCGAGGTTTTCTCTACTACATCGTAAATAGTATCTCTATTTTCATTTGATGCAGTAATATCTAAAAAGCAAATTTCATCTGCTCCACCGTCTGAATAAATTTTAGCTTGTTCGACGGGATCACCTGCGTCCTGCAAATCAACAAAGTTTATTCCCTTTACCACACGACCATTTTTAACATCTAAGCAAGGTATTATTCTATTCTTAAGCATCTAATTCTTTCACTAATTCTTGTAATTGAATATCACCATCATATATAGCTTTTCCAACTATAATGCCTTCAATATTATTATTGTTTAATTCCTTGGCTTTTTTAATATCATCAATTGAAGAAACTCCACCAGATATAATTACAGGACAATTAGAAGTATCAGCAACTTTTGCAGTCTCCTCAAAATTGGGACTTTGTTTCATACCATCTCTATTAATATCAGTATAAATCAACCTACTTACACCATAATCATTTACTTCTTTTAAATAATCTAAAGTTAGTTGATTAGAATTTTCTTTCCAACCTGATACCGACAGATATCCATCTTTTGCATCTAAACCTAAAGCAATTTTATTTGGAAATTTTTTACAAGCCTCTTTTAAAAAGTTTTTATCTTTTATAGCAGCACTTCCTAAAATAACTTTTTCGACACCAGCATCAATATATTTCTGAATACTTTCAAAATTTCTAATACCTCCACCAATCTCAATTTTAAGATCAAATTTACTAACTATTTCCTGAATAATATCTAAATTAACTGTTTCACCATTTAAAGCTCCATCTAAATCGACTATGTGTAAATTTTTAAAACCATGATCTTTATATTTTCCAGCTTGTTCGACTGGAGACATTTCATATTCAGTTTTGTTCTCAAAGTCTCCTTTAACTAACCTCACACACTTTTTATCTTTAATATCTATTGCTGGGAATATTTTCATTTACAAATTTATAAAATTATCAATTATTTTAAGTCCAAATTTGTCACTTTTCTCTGGGTGGAATTGTGTTCCAAAAATATTTTCTTTTTCTACAGAGCAAACAATATTTGATGAATAATCTGTTGTTGCTGAAATTACGTTTTTATCTTTTGGAACAAATTCATAACTGTGAACAAAATACATGTGAGAATTATTTTCTATATCTTTAAAAATTTTACTGTCTTTAACAATGTTAATTTCGTTCCAGCCAATGTGAGGAAGTTTATATTTTCCATTTTGATTATCTATCTTTGATACCTTGCCAGATATCCATCCAAGGCCTTTAGTTTCGGTTTCCTCATATCCAACATCTGCAAACATTTGCAAACCAACACAAATGCCAAGAAGTGGTTTTTTATTGTTAATTACAAATTCATTAAGTGTATCTGAAAGACCATCAATATTGTTTAATGCATCAACACAACTCTTAAACGAACCCTGCCCTGGTAAAACAACTTTATCTGAAGATTTAATCTTATCTAAATCTGAAGTTACTTCGATATTTACTTTATCTTTTGCAACTTCCTTAAAGGAGTTTATGACCGAGCTTATATTGCCCGAATTATAATCAACAATCGTGACGTTCATTAAACTTATAATGAGCCTTTAGTGGATGGAATACTCTTCTTGTTTCTTGGATCCATTTCTAAAGCAGCTCTTAAAGATCTTGCTAATGCTTTGTAGCAGGATTCAATTATGTGGTGGCTGTTATCACCGTATATATTTTCAACGTGCATTGTAATACCTGCAGATTGAGAAAATGCTTGGAACCATTCTTTAAAAAGTTCAGTGTCCATCTCGCCAAGTTTCTCTACTTTTAATTTTACTTTCCAAATCAAATAAGGTCTGTTTGAGACATCAATTGCAACCCTAGTCAATGTTTCATCCATAGGAATAACTGTATGAGCATATCTCTTTATTCCTATAAATTTTTTTGCTGCTTTTTTTAAAGCTTCTCCAATTGCAATACCCGTATCTTCTGTTGTGTGGTGAAGATCAATATGAGTATCTCCTTTTGCTTTAACTTTTAAATCTATTAAAGAATGCTTTGATAACTGCTCAAGCATATGATCTAAGAAACCTATACCAGTGTCAATTTGGTACTTACCTTTACCATCAATATTTACTTCAACATTGATACTAGTTTCTTTTGTTTTTCGAGATACTTTTCCTTTTCTAGCCATATATTTTTAATGGTATACATACATAATCCCACTATATCAATATCAGTCTGAACACTTGAAGTATCAAAAATAGTTACCATTTATTAAGTATGACAACGATTGTACTGGTTAGAAAAAATAATGAAGTAGTGGTTGCTGGTGATGGGCAAGTTAGTATGGGAAATACTGTTGTTAAAAGTACTGCTTCAAAAGTTAGAAAAATTGAAAAAAGAGATGTGGTAGCAGGATTTGCAGGATCAACTGCAGATGCATTAACTCTATTTGAAAGATTAGAGGGAAAATTAGAAAAACATGCAGGTAACTTATCAAGAGCTGCTGTTGAGTTAGCAAAAGATTGGAGAACAGATAAGTATTTAAGAAGATTAGAGGCGTTAATGGCTGTTGGAGACAAAAATAATAGCTATATAATTTCAGGAACTGGTGATGTTCTTGAGCCTGAAGGAGATGTGATCGGAATCGGCTCTGGAGGAAATTATGCTTTAGCTGCTGGAAAAGTTTTAATGGAAGGTAATATATCAGCTGAAGAAATTGCTAAAAAAGCAATTAAAGTTGCTGCTGATATATGTGTTTTTACAAACGATAATGTTAAAATTGAAAAAATATAATGGATAAATCAAACGTTACACAATTACACCCTAAAGATAAAAATCAAAAGGAAGAGGCTTCTTTAGTAAGTTCTCTATCTCCAAGAGAAATAGTCTCTGAGTTAGATAGATTTGTTGTAGGACAAAACAAAGCAAAAAGAGCTGTTGCTGTTGCACTAAGAAATAGATGGAGACGTCAAGCTCTTAAAGGTGAAATGAAAAATGAAGTTCTACCAAAAAATATTTTAATGATTGGACCAACAGGTGTTGGAAAAACTGAAATTTCGAGAAGATTATCTAAACTAGCAGAAGCTCCTTTTGTAAAAGTTGAGGCTACAAGATTCACTGAAGTTGGTTACGTTGGAAGAGATGTGGAACAAATTGTAAGAGATTTAATTGAAATAGCTATCTCAATGGAAAAAGTAAAAAAAAGAAAAGAAGTTTTTGCACAAGCACAAAAAGCTGCAGAGGAAAAAGTTTTAGATGCTTTAGTTGGCAAAAAAGCAAGTTTGGCTACAAGAGAAAGCTTTAGAAAAAGATTAAGAAATGGTGATTTAGACGATAACGAAATTGAAATTGCAGTCAGTGATACTGGCTCAAGTGGTGCTTCTTTTGAGATTCCTGGAATGCCAGGTGCAAATGTTGGAATGATCAACATTGGTGAAATGATTGGAAAATCAATGGGTAACAAGGAAAAGAAGAAAAAAATGACAGTAAAAGAATCTCATGAGATTTTAATAAATGATGAGTCGGATAAGTTAATTGAACAAGACAAAATTATTAAAGCTGCTAAGCTCTCAACTGAAAATAATGGAATCGTATTTTTAGATGAAATTGACAAAATTTCTGCAAGAGCTGACAGGGTTGGTGGTGACGTTTCAAGAGAGGGAGTTCAAAGAGATTTATTACCTTTAATTGAGGGCACAACAGTTAATACAAAACATGGTCCTATTAAAACTGACCATATCTTGTTTATTGCGTCTGGTGCTTTTCAGCTTGCTAAACCATCAGATTTATTACCTGAGCTGCAAGGAAGATTGCCTATCAGAGTAGAGCTAGAAGCTTTAACTGGCGAAGATTTTAAGAGAATTTTAAGAGAACCTGATTTTAGTTTAATTAAACAATATGTAGCGTTATTGAAAACTGAAAATGTTGATCTTGAGTTTTCAGATGATGGTATTGATACCATAGCCAATATAGCATCAGAGGTAAATGCCACTGTAGAAAATATTGGAGCAAGAAGATTACATACAATAATTGAAAAAATTTTAGACGAAATAAGTTTTACGGCAACAGATAGAGCAGGAGAAAAAATAATTATTAATAAAGAATACATTAACAAAAATCTTGATAACTTAGTGAAAGATACTGACCTATCTAAATTTATTCTATAGATATATTTTTTTTTAAAAACACGTAAAAAGCACCGCTGCCACCATCATCAATAGTGGCGTCTTGAATATCATTTATCACTCTCATTAAATTCTGATTATTATTAATAAATTCAGGTACAGAATATTTTAAAATACTTAGATCTTTTGAAATATAAGGATTTTTTTCTACATCTGAATGAATGCCTTTTCCAGTCACAACAATTAATTTGCTTACCTTTTCTTTAAATGCTTTTAGTATAAATTGTTCTATAGCATTGTTTGCTTGTTCGAGAGTATATCCATGCAGATCTATAGATCTAACTTTTAATTGATTTTTTTTTTGGCTTTTAAAATCTTTATCTGTAACTTTTTCCTTACTTGAAATAAAAGCTTGCCAATCCTTTTTATCTTTATCTGAAATATTATTGTTCAATTAGGTTAAAATATTAACTAGCTGCCAATTAGGATTTGTAGAAGTGGTATCTCTTGAGAAAACCCAAGTATCGTAAATTTTTTTTATTTTTTCAGGGTCACCGGATACTATCTTTTTTTCCTTATCTCTAATACAAGTGATCACTTCACCTATAAAATCAACTGTTACATTTAAAATATTTCCAATTTTTTTATGCTCTTTTATTTCCGCTTTATTTACTCCAATAAATGTGATTTCAGCAAAATGTCCTCTTTTTGCCCTTTCTTTTAATGCATCATCAAATTGATTAAAAATATCCTTGTTCAATAAGGGTTTGGCATTTGTAATTTTATTATCTTTATCGCTAAAATCAGTAATAATAGTTTCGTAAGCAATTTTCGCACCTTTCAAAAACTCTTTTTTAGCTTCATCATCAAATTTATCACTTTGTTTTTTATGTTGATCAACTTTAATTTTTTTTAATACTTCTTGAAATTGTGCTGGAGATTTTCCTTCATATCCTGTTCTTTTTCCTAGGATGCCTCTCAATCTTAAAAAAATAAACCCCGCAATCATCGCAAGTAAAATAATATCGATGTATTCAAAGCTGTAATTCATATCCTGATAGTAATTACTCTATTGATTAATTTCAACCAGCAATTTAGATTAAGGACAAATGAACCCAATATTTTTTTCAATAATCTTTATACCTGTATTAGAGATTTACCTTTTTATCAAAATAGGAGCTCAAATTGGAGCATTAACTACCATTTTATTAATCTTTATAACCGCTATTCTGGGTGTGTATTATGCTAGATATGAGGGATTAAATACATTGAAAGCTGGTTTCAATCAATTAAGTAAACAAGAAACACCAGCTTATGAAGTAATATCAGGGGCTACCATTGCTTTTGCAGCTATACTTTTAATTATACCTGGATTTGCAACAGATATATTAGGATTTTTTTTAATCTTTCCAATAACTAGAAAAATTATTTTAAACAAATTTTCAAAAAGATTTTCTCCCTCAAAAAAAACAAAAAATAATTTTATAGATGGAGAATTTGAAGATATAGAAGATGACAATGACAAAAAAATATAAAATTTTAGCAAAATATATTAAAGATATGTCTAGCGAAACACCCGATATAGAGACATATATTTTTGTAAAAGATTATATTTTAAAGTATCAATTGAATATAGACATCACTTCTAAACCACTAAAAGATAAAATGATAGAAATTAATACTCTTATGAAGTTTGAGGATAAACAACAAAATAAAATAAAATCTTATTTTGAAATAAACTATGCAACAATTATAAAAATAAACGATGAAATTAAAAAAAGAGAAGATCTTGAAAAAATTGTGTTGTGCGATGTGCAGATTGAAATATATCCGTTTTTAGAAAAAGCGCTTTTAGATCTTTTACACAATTCGGGTTATCCTAATGTTAAATTTGAAAAAAAAGTAAATTTTGAGGAACTTTATAGTCAAAGATTAAATTAATAAAAATTTTTTTTCAAATTATTTTTTAAATATTTTTTATGAGCCTCTAAATCTTGTGGGCTTATTTCAATAATTTTCTTATAGTAAGATAAACCTTTATGATTTTCAAAATTGTTTTTTCTATCATCTTGAAAGTTTAAAGTTGGCTCCTTTTGATCAATTAAATTTACATATACCTTAACCAATAATTCACAATCAATCAAAGCTGTATGATTAACTCTTTTAGAGTTATCTATCCTAAACCTTTTACACAAAGCATCCAAACTAGCCTGAGATCCAGGAAACTTTTCTCTTGCTAGAACAAGCGTATCAACTATCTCATTATCAATTTTGTTTTTACCCAACTTTAAAAGTTCATTATTTAAATGGGCAATATCAAAATCTGCATTATGAATAATTAGCCTTTTATCTTTTATGAAAGCAAGAAATTCCTCTGAAATATCAGAAAATTTATATTTATTTGAGAGAAATTCATCAGTGTATCCATGCACTTTAAATGCATTTTCTGATACTTTTCTTTCTGGATTTAAATAACAATGAAATCTATTTTTAGTTGGTATCAAATTGTCTAACTCTATACAACCTATCTCAACAATTCTATGACCTTCTTTTACTGAAATACCTGTTGTTTCTGTATCTAATACAATTTCTTTCATTTATAAAATTTCATTTAATATTTTCTTTATACTCTTATTTAAAGATTTTTTCTTAAAATTATTTTTAATAATAAAGTTTGATCTTCTCTTTTTATAATAAGAAGAAAACTGAATTTTTTTGAACTTATTTATAAGTTTACGATTATAATTTAATCTTTTTTTTAATCTTTTTTCTATTTCAATTTTTTTAGAGTCAACAAAAACTAGAATATCGTCTTTATTATTAATTTTATTTTCTAACAATAAAGGAATATCAAGAATTATAACTTTTTTATTTCTATTTTTTTTTAAAAATAATTTTAATATTTTTTTAATTTCTAAATGAACAATAGTAATTATTTTTTTTAAATTAACTTTATTACTTAATATTGCTTTTGTAATTTCACTCTTATTTATTGGGAATGAAGAGATATGTTTTGGTAATTTTTTCTTTAATTTTTTAAATATTTTTTTATCTTTTTTATAAAGTTTTGAAACTTCGTAATCTGCATTAAACACTGGGTATCCAAAGTTTTTGGCAACATAGCTTTTTCCCGAACCTATATTTCCTAAAATTCCAATTCTAATCATTATTTAAAATTTTTAGTATATTGCTATTAATCTGTGGTTCTATTCCGTGCCATAATTTGAATGCTTCAAGTGCCTGATAAATAAACATCAATTTACCATTCTCCGTTTTGTTGCCAAGTTTTTTTCCTTCTTTTAAGAAATTGGTTTCCACAGGATTATAAATTACATCGTAAAAAAGTTTGTTATTGGAAAATTTTGAAAAATCTAAATCAATAGCTTCTTTGTTTAATCCTAAACTGGTGGCATTTATGATTACATCAAAGTCATTTATATCTCCCCAATCCAATATCTCTAAGTTATGAAATTGTGATTTTAAATCTTCAGCTTTTTTTTTAGTTCTGTTGCTAATGATTATTTTTGAAACATTCATTTTGTTTAAAGCAAAAATTATTGATGGAACAACACCGCCAGCTCCTAAGATAAAAATTTTTTTGCCTTCAATATTAAAATTTAGATCTTTGATTGCTTTAGTAAAACCAGCTATGTCTGTATTATGGCCCACTAAGTTATCATTAGTTAAAATTATTGTATTTACAGACTGTGTTTGTTCTGCCTCTTGGCTTAATTTATCTAAATAAGGAATTACTAATTTTTTAAATGGAACCGTTACATTAATACCATTTATTTTTTTTTCTTTCACTTCAGAAATTATACTTTGGAGGTTTTTCTCATCAATTTTTCTTTTACCATAAATGGCATCAATGTTATTTTCCCTAAGCCAGTAATTATGAAGTTTTGGTGATAAAGAATGATTAATGGGATTGCCAATTACAAAATATTTTTTCATCACAATGAGCTTATGTATTCCTTAATTTTTTTAACAGGTAGACCCATAATTGTATCTTCGTCTCCTTCTATGCTTGCAAACAAACTTCTGCCCTCTCTTTCTATTTGGTAAACATTGTATGCATAAAGAGTTTCATCAGATATTTTAGATAAATAGTTTTTCAATTCATCTTCTGTAAAATTTTTCATAGTTAGTTTTGCTTTATCAGTATAATTCCAAATCATAGATCCATTTTTGGATATACAAACAGAACTAATTAAAAAATGTGATTTACCGTTAAGTTTTCTTAATATTTCCATTGCCTCTTCTCTGCTTTCTGGTTTAGATATCAATTCGCCATTTAAATCTATCACACTATCTGCTCCTAATACTATTTCGTCACTTTTTTTCATACTAACTTTGTTTGCTTTTAATTCGGCTAAATTTTTTGAAATTATTTCTGAACTAGCGTGTTCTTTTAATAAACTCTCTTTAACAGGCTTTTCATCTACGTTTGAGGGCTCAACAACGCATTTAATATTATTTTTATCTAAGATCTCTTTTCTAACCTCACTTTTTGAAGCGAGAATAATTTTATTTAACATTGTTTAAATATATTTCGTGAATTTTAATTATAGAAGCTGCTGTTTCTTCAACTGACTTTCTCGTTACATCTATAAGGGGCCACTTATATTTTTGAAATGTTTTTTTTGCCTTAAGAACCTCTTTTTTAATATTTTCTAAATTTGTATATTCAATGTTTTCTGTCTCTTTTAAAGAATTCATTCTATTTTTTCTCAAATCAGCGAGTCTTTCTGGCTCTGTACTTAGTCCTACAACGCATGTTATTTTAGGATTTTTTTTAAGGGACTCTGGTAAAGAGTTTTCATTTACTAACGGAATGTTTGACGTTTTAAAGCCTTTGTTAGCCAAGTAAATAGATGTTGGTGTTTTGCTTGTTCTACTTACTCCTACAAGAATAATATCTGATTTGTATACTTCGTTAATTAAATTTCCATCATCATGATTCATTGTAAATTGGATTGCTTCAATTCTATCATAATACTCTTCATTCAATATATGTTGACCACTTGGCTCGTGTGTTGCTTTTTGATTTAATATTTTTGAAAAATTCAGAATTAAATTTCCTAAAACGCCAAAACATGGAATATTTTTATCCTCGCTCGAGTTCGCAAGATATTTAGCTAAGTTATTATCAACGATTGTATATAAAATTATTGAGTTTTCATTTTTTTTTGCATCCTCTAAAATTTTTAAAATTTGATTTTCTGTCCTTGTAAAAGAGTAAGAGTGAACCTTATATTTTATATTTAAAAATTGAGCCTTCAGGGCTAAAAATATTCTATCTAAAGTCTCGCCCGTTGAGTCAGAAATTAAATATATTTGATATGTATTACTCATGAATAAATTGTTAATAAATTTGTAATATTTTAATTAAACTACACAATTTAAAATTTTTTAAATTAACCTTGTAAAAACTGCTATTTATTAACATTAATAATAAATAGGGTAAAACAATCCACAAAAATTAATATCGTTAAAAAAGCTTCATTTTAAACAATTTTATTCAAATAACTTGTTGGTAAATTGTGAATATAATGTTTATAAAAATTAATCACCTTTATTCACAAGATATATTACAACTACAATAATTAATAATACTTATTTATGAAACCTTTAAACAAAGTAATAATTAACAAAGATACTTCATTCAATCCTATATGGATTATGAGACAAGCTGGTAGATATTTACCAGAATTTAGAGAAATAAGAAAAGAAAATCCTAATTTTATTAATTTGTGTTTAAATGACGATTTATCTTCAGAAATAACTCTACAACCATTAAAAAGATTTGATCTGGATGCTGCAATAATATTTTCAGATATCTTAATGCTTCCTTATGGAATAGGTCAAAAAGTAGAATTTGAAAAAAACTTTGGACCAAAATTGGGGGAACTTAATCTAAATGAAATTGCAAGGACTGATGAAATTGACTTTGTAGAGAAAATACACCGCGTATACAAAGCATTAAAAAAAGTTAGTTCAGACTCTATTTTAAAAAATAAAAACACGATTGGATTTACTGGTGCTCCATGGACATTATTAGTTTATATGATTAATCAACAATCACCTAAAAAAAATTTGAAAAAAGATTTTTTTAAAGATGAGTTTTTAATAAACAGAATATTATTAATTATTGAAAAATTTTTAAAAGTTCACATTAAAAACCAAATCGATAACGGTGCAAACATAATCCAAATATTTGATAGTTGGGCAGGCTTATTGGAAGAAAAAGATTTACCAAATTATGTTTACTCGCCAACCCTAAATTTAGTTAATTATGTAAAATCTTTAAATGTACCAGTAATATGTTTTCCTAGAGAAATAAAAAATTACAGAGAATTTTGCGATATTGTTAAACCTGATGCTGTTAGTATCGATTATAATGTTGATCCAAAAAAAATACTGAGAGATATAAGCATACCTATACAAGGAGGCTTAGACCCAAAAATTTTGTTAACAGATAAAGAAACATTAAAAAAAGAAGCCTTTAATTATTTAGAAATTTTTCGAGATCATCCGTATATATTTAATCTTGGTCATGGTATTCTGCCCGAAACAAATCCAGAAATGGTTGAAAACTTAATTAAAATTGTAAAAGATTTTAAATGATTGAAAAAAACCACCCACCAATAAAATATGGCAAAACAGGTGTGCTCATAATCAATCTTGGTACACCCGATTCCACTAATTGGTTTGATATAAGAAAATATTTAAAAGAATTTCTTTCCGATAGAAGAGTTATTGAGGTCAATCCAATGGTTTGGCAAATAATTTTAAATTTATTTATCTTAAATTTTAGACCTTCTAAAACTGCTAAAGCTTATAAGGAAATTTGGATGAAAGATGAAAATATTTCCCCACTTCTTTATTATACAAAAAAGCAAACTGAGAAAATTTCAAATTTATTATCAAAAGAAAATATTATTATAGATTTTGCAATGAGGTATGGAAATCCCAGCATTAAGAGTAAGATTTATAAATTGCATCAAATCGGATGTGAAAACCTAGTAATACTTCCTCTTTATCCCCAATACGCAGCAGCCACAACTGCTACAGTTTGTGACGAGGTATACAGAACTTTAATGAAAATGAGATGGCAACCGTCTTTAAAAATAATTCCTCATTACGAATCTGATTCACTTTACATTGATGCTCTCGTTAATTCGATTAATAAAAAAATAAATGATATAAGGTGGAAACCAGATCTAATTATAGCTTCTTATCACGGGATACCAAAAAAATATTTTGACAAAGGTGATCCTTATCATTGTTATTGTCATAAAACGACAAGACTGATTTCAGAAAAATTTAGTTCAATTAAAATTAAAACCACATTCCAATCAAGATTTGGTCCACAACAATGGCTGCAACCATATACGGATAAGACTTTAGAAAGCCTTCCCAAAGAGGGTGTTAAAAATGTTCTTACTATCTGCCCAGGGTTTGCGTCTGATTGTGTAGAAACTTTAGAGGAAATACAAATACAAGCTAAAGAAAGTTTTTTAAATTCAGGCGGAGAAAATTTTGATATGGTCCCATGTTTAAATGATAACAATGATCATATCATTTTATTAAAGTCTTTAATTGAAAGAAATATCTGACACATGAATTCGTATTTATTATTTAAATCCTTACATTTAATTGCTGTTGTTTCCTGGATGGCCGGTCTTTTATATTTACCAAGAATTTTTGTTTACCATGTTGAAAACAAAGAGAAAAAAGAAACAACCGATATATTTGAGGTGATGGAAAAAAGATTGTTTTTTTACATTATGCGACCCGCAATGATTTTTACTTGGGTTTTTGGATTAGTATTAATTTATCTCAATGGAATAGAAATTTTCTATCAATTTTGGTTTCAAATAAAGATTGTCCTGGTCATATTGTTATCGGCATACAATGACTATTTAGGAAAATGTCTTGTTGCTCTAAAAAATTCTACAAACACAAGATCTGCAAAATTCTTCAGAATCATTAATGAAATACCGACGGTTATCCTAATTATCGTTGTATTTTTAGCCATTTTTAAGCCAATCTAGGGTTGAAATAATAACAGCAGCATATATATTATCTCTATCTGATAAGTCCTTATCAAAAAAATAATCATGAACATTCAAGAACTAAAATTAAAATCATCTGAACAGCTGATTACTCAGGCAGAAGAGCTTGGTATCGAAAATGCCAGCACATTAAGAAAACAAGAAATACTTTTTGCTATCCTTAAAAAAGTTGCTGAAAAAGAGGAAATTACAGGTGTAGGTGTTTTACAATTATTACAAGACGGTTTTGGTTTCCTAAGAGCAATGGAATCAAATTATCTTCCAGGTCCCGATGATATATATGTGAGTCCGAGTCAGATTAGAAAGTTTGGCTTGAGAACAGGAGATACAGTTGAAGGGCCAGTGAGAGCCCCCAAAGAAGGAGAGAGATATTTTGCATTATTGCAAGTTAGTAAGATAAATTTTGAGGAACCAGAAAAAGCAAGACATAAAATTGCATTTGATAACCTAACTCCATTATATCCAGACAAACAGTTGGTGATGGAGGTTGAAACAACAAAAGTTGAAAAAAAAGCAGACCTTACTCCAAGGTTAATTGACCTTGTTAGCCCAATTGGAAAAGGTCAAAGATCAATAATAATTTCTCCACCCAAAGCTGGAAAGACAATGATTTTGCAAAGTATTGCAAACTCAATAGCTAAAAATTATCCAGAATGTTATCTTATGGTGCTACTGATTGATGAACGACCAGAAGAAGTAACAGACATGCAAAGAACAGTAAAAGGTGAAGTAATTAGCTCTACTTTCGATGAACCAGCTCAAAGGCACGTAGCAGTGGCTGAAATGGTTATAGAAAAAGCCAAAAGATTAACTGAACATAAAAAAGATGTTATCATTTTATTAGATTCTATAACTAGATTAGGAAGAGCCTACAATGCAGTGATACCTAGTTCGGGGAAAGTTTTAACTGGAGGTGTTGATGCAAATGCACTCCAGAGACCTAAAAGATTTTTTGGTGCAGCAAGAAATATTGAAGAAGGCGGTTCATTAACAATTATTTCTACAGCTTTAATTGATACAGGAAGCAGAATGGACGAAGTGATTTTTGAGGAATTCAAAGGAACAGGTAATAGCGAAACAATACTAGACAGAAAAATTGCAGATAAAAGAATATATCCAGCTATTGATATAACAAAGTCAGGTACGAGACGAGAAGAGCTTTTATTTGACAAAAATGATCTTCAAAAAATGAATGTTTTAAGAAGAATAATTGCTCCAATGGGAACAATGGATGCTATTGAATTTATTAATTCGAAATTAAAAGATACTAAAAATAATGCTGAGTTTTTTAATTCAATGAATAGACCTACTTAGCCTTTTTATTTGTTAAATTAATAAAAATATCTTCTAAATCTTTAGTAAATTTTTTGCTGTTAAATAATTTGTCGGTATTCAAAGAATTAGATAAATGACTTTTTAACTTTTTGAATTTGTTTTCGTCCTTAGAAATCTTTAAAGCAAGCTCAATATACTCTTTGCTATTTTTTGTAATTAATTCGTCAAGTCCAACAGTTGACAGTATGCTACCTGCAACTCTAGATGCAAATGATCTTCCTGATATAGTAATAATTGGCACACCCATTCTAATAGCAATGCTCGCAGTTGTGTGCGCGCTATACGGATATGTATCAAGAAACAAATCTATAAATTTAAATCTTGAATGGTAAATTTCAACTGAAGCTCTTTCACAAAAAATAATTCTGTTTGCGTTTATTTTTTTTTTAATAGCTTCTTTAATTAAGTTTTTAGAGCAATCATCAGTGTTCAAAAGCCAAAGTACACTATTTTTATTTTTTTTTAAAATTTTCATCCATGTATCAAAAATTTCAGGATTAATTTTATATGAGTTATTAAAACAACCAAATACAAAAACACCTTCAGGCAATCCAAAATCTTTTTTTGATAAGTTAGTATCGGCAATAGGTATTCTTGATCGATTTGCTTGATAGCAATTAGGAAGGTATAAAATTTTTTCGGTATAATTTGACTTTTCTTCTTTTGGTAAGACAAACTTGTCAGCTATTATATAATCATGACATTCATCTCCCATAGTTCCCGGATACCCAAGGTAGTTAACTTGAATTGATGATACGCGATGATTAAAAGCTTCATTTTGGTTATATCCTGTATGCCCAGAACAATTAATTGCTATGTCTATTTGATTTTTACGACTTAAATTTGCAATTTCCTCACCGTTTAAATTTGAAACATTAAAAAATTTATCAAAATATCCTTTTACTTTCTTTGTCCATTTGTCTTCTTTTAATCCAGAATAAAAAGCATAAACATCAAATTTGGATTTATCATGATGCTTAAATATATCTAAGGTTAAATGCAAAATAGCATGGTCGCAAAGATCTCCCGAAAAATATCCTATCTTAACTTTATCTAAGTGACTCAAATTTCGAATTGAGGAAGGTAATTCTGTTTGTTTATTAAAAGAAAGTTCAGACGTAATTCTATGTTTTTTTGGATCATCTATTAATGATAAAAAACAAAAAGGGTCTATCATTTTCTTATTTATTTTGACTCCATTTACAATTTTTTTTATTAAAAATTCATAATTACTCCAATCGCAAATCCTCATTTTTGTATGAATTAAATGACCATATAAAAAATCAAAATCATCTTTAATCTTAATTGTGTTTTCAAAATCTTTTATTGCAAGCTTAGGATGTTTATTTAAAGAAAATAGTTTACCTCTGCCAAAATAAGCTTCTGCATAGTTTTTGTTTAATTGAATAGCTTTATTAAAAGATTTTAAAGCCTCATCATAATTGCTAAGTTCTACAAATACATTGGCTAGATTATTATATATTCTTGCATCATGACTTTTAAGTTTTATACAATTTTGATAACTTAGAATTGCTTCGTGATATTTTCTTAAATTTCTTAACGATATTCCCTTATTTAAATGAGCATCAAAGTAATTTTCTTTTAATTTTATTGCCCTATTAAAATCTTCAATAGCTTCATGATACTTTTTCAATTTGTTTAACGTTATTCCTCTATTATTGTAAGCATCTGCAAAGTCAGACTTAATATCAATTGACTTATTAAAAAAATTTATTGCTTTTTCATAGTCTTCTGTTTGTAAATATGTTGTTGCAAGTAAAAAAAATAAATTGTGTTTTTTTTCTTTTTTTCTAACTAATTTTAAATAAATTTTTTGGGCTTCTTTTATTTTTCCTTCTAAGTGTATTTTAAAAGCTTTTTCAAAAATTTCATTTTCATTTAGCATCAGTTTTTAAATTTAAAGATAATTTAATTCTTTCATTTCTTTTGTAAAATTTGTTTCAATTGATTTTACAATTTCTGTTTTAGAGCTGACCTCCCACTGATTTTTTGGCCCTTTATTAAAAAAGTCTATTTGAGCTTGTGTTTTTTTATTTAAAGGTGATTCTTTAAATAAACCCTTTTTTTCCATTTTTTTTAAATAGTCAAAGGAGGTTGTTTTAATAATATTTTTATTTTTTTCTATGTTTGTATCAAATTCTAAATATTTTTTTAAAAAAAGTATAATTTTATCCATTTCGTTTTTAGGGTCTTTAATTAAATCTTCATATTTAATTAATAATAAATTTGTTTTATTTCTGGTCCAAGATCTATAATGGTCATTCCATCGTCCTAAAAGAGTTAACATACTTGGTTTATTATCTATAAGACTTTCCTTAAAATTTTTATTATTTCCAATTAATTTTGGAGATAGCATAAATTTTAAAGAATTTTCGATTGATAAAGAATAATGGTTAGAAATTGAATTGACAACATTTCTAGGGTCTCTTACGACATATATAACTGCTTTTGTATTTATATTGTTTGTAAAATTATCTCCATCCACTGTATATTTGCCTTGATGGGTTTTAAAAAATTTAATTTTATTATCTAAATTAATTTTATCTTGAGCAAATATCCAATTGCTTTTTATTTCATCAAAATTACCAAAATCTTTAATCAGATCTTTAAAATATATTTTTTCAGGAAATTGTTGAATTTTTTTTAAAAGATTGAAATCAAAAATTCCATCACTTGAGTACACTAAGGCAGAAATTATTGATCTTAACCATGTATTTCCACTTTTGGGATAAGAAGCAATCCAAATAATCATTATAAAAACTTATATTATTTACATTTATACAAAGCTATAATAATTCATAATGACGATATTTGCTTTATCAACTGGACCAGGTATTTCAGGAGTTGCGATAATTAGAATCTCTGGTAATGAAACCAGAAAAGTTGTTGAAGCTTTAATTGGAGAGTCACTTCCCCCACCAAGAGTTGCAAGTCTTAAAAAGTTCAATAAAATCAACAGTTCTGAGCTCATTGATGAAGGTATTTTATTATGGTTTCCTGGCCCAAATAGCTACACAGGTGAAGATATGGCCGAAATCCAAGTTCATGGCAGTAAAGCTGTTATAAATGCTCTACACTCATCATTATCAAGTATAGAAAATTGTAGATTAGCTGAGCCTGGTGAATTTACAAAACTTGCATTTCAAAATGGCAAAATAAATTTACTTAAAGCAGAAAGTATTGCTGATTTAATTTCGTCTGAAACAGAAATTCAAAGGCAACAAGCAATTAAAATTATGAATGGAAAATCAGCAGATCAATTTAATTTACTAAGAGAAAAACTTTTAAAAATTCTTTCTCATGTTGAGGCTAAAATTGATTTTCCAGATGAAGATTTGCCAAATAATATTTTAGATAAAATTAAGAGTAGTTCAGATGAAGTTATATTCAAAATTAAAAAAATACTAAATGATCAAAAAGTAGGAGAAACTATAAGAGAAGGTTTTAAGATTGCTATAGTTGGACCCACTAATGCTGGAAAATCTAGCTTGATGAACTTTTTATCTAATAGAGATGTTGCAATTGTTTCTGAAATTGCTGGCACAACTAGAGACGTGATTGAAACCCATCTTAACATTGATGGTTATCCGGTTATAATTTCTGATACGGCAGGAATAAGAGAGTCTAAAAACGATATAGAAAAAAAAGGCATAAAATTATCCATAAATAGAGCGGAGGAAGCAGATTTGAAACTTGTTGTTGCTGATGCTAAAAACCTTGATTTTACTGGTGTTTTGAAGGATTTTTTAGATGAAAATGCAATTTTAGTTATAAATAAATCTGATCTTTTAAAAAATGATATTGATCCAGAAATTAAAAAAATAAATCATGTCTTAATTTCAATTAAAGAAAATAAAAATATCGAGGAGCTAATTTCAAAAATTAAAAATAATATAAAAAATAAATTTATCATGAGTGATGATATTTTAATTACAAGGGAAAGGCATCGGCAACATTTGCAAAAATGTTTAGATCATTTAAATAATTTTAATCAAAAAAAAGAAATTGAAGATTTCGACAAAGCAGCAGAAGATTTAAGATTAGCCACTAGACATTTAGGTATGATTGTCGGAAAAGTTGATGTAGAAGAGATATTAGGTAGTATTTTCAATGATTTTTGTATAGGTAAATAATACTTCATTTTACTGGTTTTTTTGCACTTTTTTTCCTAAAAACGTTGATAATATTGGCTTATTTACAAAAAATTAAGCCAACCTTGTAAAATATATAATCACCTATAAATTTGGCTTATGAAAAATGATTTGTCATTTGATGTAGTTGTAATCGGAGGTGGCCATGCCGGATGTGAAGCAGCAGCAGCTTCTGCTCGTCTTGGAGTGGACACTGCACTATTTACTCACAAAATAGAAACTATTGGAGAGATGTCATGTAATCCTGCAATAGGAGGTTTGGGTAAAGGTCACTTAGTTAGAGAAATAGATGCTCTAGATGGAGTTATGGGAGATGTAGCAGACAAATCAGGTATACAATTTAGATTGTTAAATAGAAGTAGAGGGCCAGCAGTCAGAGGACCAAGGACTCAATCAGATAGATCGTTATATCGTAAATATATGCAGGAAAAACTGCTAAACTACTGTAATTTAAGCGTTTTTTCAGATCCTGTAATAAAGTTTATTTTTGATAAAAATTCAATAAGTGGATTTGAAACTAAAGAAGGCAAGAAAGTTATATCGAATAAGATAATACTAACAACAGGCACTTTTTTAAATGGTTTGATACATATAGGTGATGAAAGAACTCCTGCAGGCAGATACGATGAAAAACCTTCAACAGGTTTAAGCGAACAATTAGCAAAATATAATTTTAAAATTGGAAGATTAAAAACTGGAACACCACCAAGGTTAGATTCAAGGACAATTAATTTTGATAACTTAGAAGAACAATTCGCAGATGATGATCCTTATTTTTTTTCATTCTTAACAAAAAAAAATTTAAATAAACAAATATCATGTCGAATGACTTATACAAACGACAAGGTTCATAAGATCATAGAAAAAAATTTATCAAAAAGTGCTATATACTCGGGTAGCATAAAAGGGGTAGGCCCAAGATATTGTCCATCTATAGAAGATAAGATAGTAAAATTTGCAGATAAAGTTCGTCACCAGATATTTTTAGAACCAGAAGGTCTAAATGATAACACAATTTACCCAAATGGTATCTCAACATCGCTCCCAGCTGAGGTACAACAAGAAATATGTAATAATATCAACGGTTTAGAGAATGTTACTATATTAAGACCAGGATATGCAATAGAATATGACTATATAGATCCACGTGAACTATTCTTAACCCTTGAAACTAAGAAGATAAGCAATCTTTATCTTGCCGGTCAAATTAATGGAACAACAGGATATGAGGAAGCTGCTGCACAAGGTCTTATAGCAGGGATAAATGCTGCCTTGTCTGTTAAAAAATTGGAACCATTCATACTTGATAGATCTGACGCTTACATAGGAGTAATGATCGATGATCTAATAACCAAAGGAGTAGCTGAGCCATATCGTATGTTTACATCAAGAGCAGAATATAGATTGAGTTTGAGATCAGATAATGCTGATCAAAGATTAACTTCAAAGGGAATAGAAATTGGCTTAATAGGTGATCAGAGGAAAGCTATATATTTGAGTAAATTTGAGCAAATCAGTCAAATAAATATAAAAATGAAACATTCCAAGATTTCACCATCTAAAGCTGAGAAATTTGGAATTAAAATAGCAAAAGATGGAATATTGAGATCATCTAGCGAAGTTTTAACTCAAAAAGGTGTAAATATGAGAAAAATTAGAGAAATATGGTCGGATATACCTTTTTTTAGCAAAGAAATTGATGAACAAGTGGAAATTAACGCTCATTATAGTGGATATTTAAAGAAGCAAAAAGCCGATATTTTAGCATTTAAGAGAGATGAAAACCTAATTATACCCGATAAAATCAATTATGATGGACTATCGGGTTTGTCTAATGAGGTAAAAGCTAAATTTAAAGAAATAAAGCCTAAAACAATGGGTCAAGCTCTAAGAATTGACGGAATAACTCCTGCCGCTGTATATATTTTGTTGTCACATGTCAAAAGAAAGTCTATTAAGCATATAGCTTAATGGATCAAGAAATTTTAAATTCTTATTCTAGAATCAATCACTTAAATGTTTCACGTGAAACATTTATGGACTTTGAATACTACATATCCATGATTCTTGAAAGAAATGAAAAAATCAACATAATTAGCCAAAATACAGCATCAAAAAAAGCTATAATTGATCGCCATATTATAGATTCTGCGCAAATAATTGATTTTGTTGACTTAACTAGCAATACAACCACTGATATAGGTTCTGGAAGTGGTATGCCTGGGATAATTGTGGCGATCATACTAAAAAATATGAATAATAATATGAATGTGCACCTTTATGAAAAAAGCTTCCATAAAAGCCATTTTTTAAGGGAGGTTTCAGAAAAATTAAATTTAAACACAAAAGTTTTTCAAAAAAATATTTTTGAAATAAAAAATTTAGAAACAGGAACAATAATGTCAAGAGCATTCAAACCAATGCCAGTGGTTTTAGATTTAGTATATGAAAATTTTTCAAAATATAAAAATTTAATTTTTTTTATGGGGAAGAATGGAAAAAGAATTTTTGAGAATTCCAAAAAAAAATGGGAGCTTGAATATATAGAAAAAAAAAGTTTAACAAGCAAAGATTCATTTTTAATAAATATTAAAAAAATTAAAAAAAAAAATTAGAAGGATTATAAAAAAATTAAATGCAAATTATTTCAGTCATAAATCAAAAGGGTGGGGTCGGAAAAACCACTACAGTGATAAATCTTGCAGCTGGCTTATCGCAAATAAATAAAAAAATCTTAGTAATTGACTTAGATCCTCAAGGCAACGCTACCACGGGTCTTGGATTGTCTAATATAGAAAGCTCAAGTGATACAATTTATGGAGTATTGAATGGAACTAGAGAAATTAGTGATGTGATTAAAAAAACACAGTTTGAAAATTTAGATATTATTACATCTAATGTAGATTTATCGGGTTTAGAAGTAGAGACGGCTGATGATAGTAACAGGGCTTTTATACTAAAGACTAAATTAACCGCATATTTAAACAATTCTAGAGGATCATATGATTATATTTTAGTCGATTGCCCACCATCTTTAAGTCTTCTTACGGTAATGGCCCTAGTAAGTTCAAACTCACTTTTGGTTCCCTTACAAACAGAATTTTTTGCACTAGAGGGTTTAACTCAACTAATGAAAACGATCGAAAGGATAAAAGTAAGTTTAAATCCAGATTTGAAAATCAGAGGTATACTTTTAACTATGTATGACAAAAGAAACAAGCTTTCGTCTCAAGTAGAGAAAGAAGCAAGAGATTATTTTAGTGAAAAAGTTTATTCTACAGTTATACCAAGGAATGTAAGGTTATCCGAAGCCCCATCTCATGGAATGCCAGTTTTAGTTTATGATAAGACTTGTCCTGGTAGTAAATCATATTTTAGTTTTACCGATGAGTTTATGAATCAAGAAGGATCAATAGGGAGTGCAGCCTAATGGACAAAATTAAAAAAGGGTTAGGACGAGGATTATCTTCATTGATAGGAGAAACAAAAGTAGAGCCTCAAAAAAATCAGGTATCAGTCAGTGATTTAGTGCCAAATAAATATCAACCAAGAAAAATATTTGATGAAACAAATTTAGTAGATCTTACAAATTCGATTAAAGAAAGAGGAATAATACAGCCAATCATTGTTAGACGGTCTAGCAATAATTTAAATAAATTTGAAATAATCGCAGGAGAAAGAAGATGGCTTGCAGCTCAAAAAGCTGGTCTTCATAACGTTCCAGTTGTGATTACTGAGGCTGATGATTTGAAATCTTTGGAATTTGCTATAGTGGAAAATGTTCAAAGACATGATTTAAATCCACTTGAAGAAGCGCAAGGTTTTAAACGTCTTATTGATGAATTTTTATATGATCAGGAAAAAGTTTCAAAATTTATAGGTAAAAGTAGAAGTTATATTGCGAATTCCCTAAGAATTTTAACGTTACCTGAGGATGTTATAAAATTGATAGAGTCTCGAAAATTGACGGCAGGTCATGCAAAAATTTTAGTAGGCCTAAGTAATGCAAGTTTTGTTGCAAATAAAATTGTAGAAAAAAAACTCTCGGTTAGACAAGCTGAAAATTTTGTAAGATTATTTAAAAATAAAAAACAAATCCCAAAAAATTTAAAAGATACAAACATCATAGCCCTTGAGTTATCCATATCTAATAAAATTGGTCTAAATGTTGATATTCAAAATAATAAAAGAAATAAAGGAAAAATCTCTTTTGAGTATAAAGATTTAGATCAGTTAAATAAAATTATAGATATAATTAAATC
Source organism: uncultured Pelagibacteraceae bacterium (assembly GCA_902616165.1). Taxonomy (GTDB): domain Bacteria; phylum Pseudomonadota; class Alphaproteobacteria; order Pelagibacterales; family Pelagibacteraceae; genus Pelagibacter. Next base: position 1,578 of record CACMRS010000007.1, on the reverse strand, counting down.
TAATTATTAGACTTAGTTGAGCATTGTTCTAATATAAAATCAGTTATTAAATTGAGTGAATTATTTAGATTTTTTTTAATATGTAATTCAATTTCATTTGTTTTATAAATTAAATCTTTAAGATCTTTGGGTTTCCATTTATAAATTTGTTGTTTTGTGATTTCTTTATCTTTCCAAAAAATAGGAGGTTTTGACGAATTAATTGTGATATCAATGTTTTGATTTTTTTCAAATTCATTCGATAGTTTTAAAATTTTTTTTGTTTTATTTAAAAATATTCTTGTAATTAAAACACCATCCTCATTGGTAAAATTATTTTCATTTAAAATACCTATTATTTTTTTTTCATTTTTAGCAAGACAGTTATCAACCAGAACAGAAATATCATGATCTTCTGTCAAATTAATCAATTTGGAAATTTCATTTATTGAAATTTTCTTTTTAGTCATTGAAAATAACTCAATTTTTTTAAGTTCATTTAATAATGTTCCTCTATCTCCATTACATTTACTTACAATGAGATTCATGCTTGATTGAGATATGGGAATTTTTTTATCTTGTAAATAATTTAGACATAATTTTGTTAAAGATTGATGGTTGTCTGGATAAAAAGGTATGCATAAATGGTCTTTACTTTTTTCAAAAAAAGATCTTAATTTCGACTTCTTATCTAGGTTATCAGCATTTATTATTATATTTAAATCTTCAATTTTTTTTGATTCAATTTCCTCTACAATTTTAAGAATTTTATCTGTTGCTCTTTTAATTATAATTATTTTTTCATTTTCAAATAACGACTTAGACAATGTGCTTTCTAAAAAAGATATTGAGTTTTCAAGAAGTTCTTTTTCATCAAAATTTGAAATATGTTTAGAGTTTTTTAAAATTGAATTTAAAGAATCGTTTTTTAATCCCTCATTTTTTCCATAAATAAGTATTATTCTATTTTTTTTTAAATCAATTTTATTTATTTCAAAAGATTTTAAGATCATTACATTCTTAATAAATAAAATATTAATTCTTCTTTAATTATTTTAGCAAAGTTATTTTTTATTGTTTTTTCATATTTATTTTCCTCAAAAGCATCATCAATTTTCTTCATTTCAAAAGAATCTTTGATGACAATATTTTTTTTTGTTTCATCTATATTTACTTCGAAATTAACCGTTATTTTTAACTCATATTCAACAGGTTTTCCTGAACTATCTTTTAAAATTGTATTTTTATCATATTTTGATGTGGCATTAATTTTAAAATTTTTTATTTTAGCTTTCTCTATATTGAAATAACGATTTAATTCAGATTTAAGAGAATTATTAAAATCTCTATCTCCAGTTAAATTATTTATTTGTATTGAAAAATCCAAATCTCTTTTTTTTGCATACTGTGCTGTATATCCGCAATGATTAATTAAAATCAAAAATGATAATAGAATTGATATAGTTTTAAGTTTAGACATCTTTCACAATAAAATTAATTAATTTTTTTGGAATAAAAATTACTTTAACTACAATTTTATTCTCAAAGTACTTATTAATTTTTGTATCATCTTTTACCAGATTAAATAAATCTTTTTCT
>CACMRS010000006.1 GCA_902616165.1 uncultured Pelagibacteraceae bacterium | reverse complement strand
TGGATCAGTTGTTTCTTTACCATCTTTAGTTAAACCTGTTCCAAGTGGAACTTTGTGACCTTCTCTTTTAGCAACTTGAACTTCTCCCATCGCCATTGAAGCTGTTGCCATGTCATAAACAACTGGTGTTTTACCTGGACGTGGCCAAGCAAATGAAATTGGGTTTGTTCCAAACAAAGGTTTTATTGCACCGGCAGGTGCTACAGCAGGCTTGTAAGATGTACAAGCAAACGCAACCAAACCATCTTCTGCTAATTTTTCTGTTTCAGGCCACATAGCAGCCATGTGATGTGAATTATTTATTGCTAATACTGCAACACCATTTTCTTTTGCAGCTTTTGCTAGTTCAGGCAAACCTTTATTTAATACAACAGGTGCTAAACAATTATTTCCTTCAACCTTAATTACTGATGAAGATATTTTTTTTACTTCAGGTTTCCCTTTACCATTTATCTTTCCACCTTTAAGACCTGTTACATAAGCTGGCAATCTGAATAAACCATGGGATACAGAACCATCTCTTTCAGCGTTTCTGATTAAGTCAGATAAAATTGATGCTGTTTCATCATCACAACCATTTGCCAAAAGAGTTTTTTTAGCTAGTTCAAATATTTCATCTAAAGTTAATGAAACTGTGCTCATTATTTTGATTTACATTTTTTACATAAACCAAAAAATTCTAAATTGTATTTGCTATATTTCATTCCAGAGTCATCTGAAAAATTAGATAAATATTTTGATAGTTTTGAATTACTTATCTCAGATACATTTTCACAACTTTCACAAATTGAAAAAGCTGTTGCTTTTGAAACCTGACAGCTTGAATTTTGACAAGCTATAAAAGCATTTCTGCTTTCAATCTTATGAATTTTTCCTATTTCAACTAATTTATCTAATGCTCTGTAAACTTGTAGTGGTGCTTTAATTCCTTTTTTTTGAACATTAAAAAGGATTGAATAAGCTTTCATTGGTCCACCAGATTTATCAATTAGGTCAAAAATAATTTTTTGATTTTTGGAAAGGTTATGTTCTTTTTGCATGTTTAAATTCTTATCAATATGTTATCAGTTTTTCAATTTAATCGATTGTTTTATTTTAAATAAAGACAGTATGAATAATACTAACGAGGCAGCTATTATTGATGGTCCTGAAGATGTATTAAATTCTAATGAAGAATATAAACCTAATACAACAGACAGTAATCCACCAACAATTGAAAATATTACCATTTTTTGAGGACTATCTGAGATATTTCTAGCCATAGCCGCTGGTATAATTAGCATACCTGTAATTAGTAATAACCCTACCATTTTAATTGATATGGCAATTACAGCAGCCATAAGAATTGTAAAAATAGCTTTTGCTCTATCAGGGTTTAATCCTTCTGCTTCTGCTAACTCATAATTGACTGTAGACGCAAACAACGGTTTCCAAATCAATTTAAGAACTAATAAAATTACAGCGCCACCAGTCCAAATAATTATCAAATCATCAGTTGTTACGGCTAATATATCACCAAATAATAGACCCATAATATCAAAACGAATAAATGCTAAAAAACCTATTACTACTAATCCAACAGCTAATGAAGAATGAGCTAAAAGACCAAGCAAAGCATCCCCGGGTAAATTAGTTTTTTTCTGTAGTTGAATTAGGATTAATGCGATTACTGAAGAAATTAAAAACACTGAAATAGCAATATTTAAATCTAAGGTATATGCCATTGTTACACCAAGAAGTGCTGAATGAGCTAATGTATCACCAAAATAAGATAATCTTCTCCATACTACAAAACAACCTAATGGTCCTGTTACAAATGCAATTCCTATTCCTGCAAATAATGCTCTTATAAAAAAATCATCAAACATATTAATTTTTCTTTATTTCTCCCTCATCAGAATGAACGTGATCATGTTTATGTTCATATACAGAAAGAATTTGAGATGCTTGTTCACCAAATAAGGATTTATATTCATTGTTTTTAGCAACATCCATTGGTGATCCAGAGCAACATACGTGGCCATTTAAACAAACCACATGATCAGTTGCAGTCATGACTGTATGCAAGTCATGTGAGATTAATAGAATTCCACAATTTAGTGTATCAGAAATTCTTTTTATTAATTCATACAAAGCAATCTCGCCAGTGTAATCAACTCCTTGAACAGGTTCATCAAGAACTAATAATTCAGGTTGTTTTGAAATAGCTCTTGCGATTAAAACTCTTTGAAATTCACCACCTGATAAATTTCCTAAATTTTTATTCTTAAGATGGATAACACCTGTTAACGTAAGCGCTTCATCAATTGCCTCATCTTTAATATTTTCAGTTAAAAGCATAAAATCATAAACTCTTAAAGGTAGGGTCCAATCAATAGATATTTTTTGAGGAACATATCCAACTTTATTTGTGTATTTCTCAACACTTCCTTCTATGTTTTTGTAAATTCCCAATGCAATTTTTGCGGTAGTACTTTTTCCAGAACCATTAGGTCCAATAAGGGTAACGATTTTTCCCTTTTCAACAGTTAATGAAACACCTTCCACTAACCATTTATCATTTTGCTTAAAACCAGCGTTATTTAATTTTACTAATGTACTATTTTCTGTGCTCATATATTACTTGACTTATAAATGTTATATTATTACATAACGTTATATTATAACAACCAATTAAATTATTTATTATGAAAAATATTAAAAAAATACCACTTATATTCTCAATATTATCAATTCTAACATTCTTTACACCAGCAAATGCAGAAATAAAAGTAGTTGCTTCTATTAAACCAATTCATTCTTTAGCTAGTTACTTAATGGATGGTATTGCTAAACCTGATTTAATAGTTGATGGATATGCTTCTCCACACGGATTTGCAATGAAACCTTCGCACGCAAAAATGCTACAAAATGCAGACCTAATATTCTGGGTTGGTGAAGATTTAGAGAGTTTTTTAGAAAAACCATTGAGTTCAATTGCTAAGAAAGCAGAAATAATTGAATTAATGGAAACTAAAGGATTACAGGTATTAAAATTTAGAGAAAGAAATATTTTTGACGAACATGATCATGACGATCATGGTAAAAAAGAAGATGATCACGACCATGATGATCATGGGAAAAAAGAAGATGATCACGACGATCATGGACATGATGACCACGGTAAAAAAGAAGATGATCACGACCATGATGATCATGGGAAAAAAGAAGATGACCATGACCATGATGACCATGGTAAAAAGGAAGATGATCATGACGACCACGGACATGACGATCATGATGGACATGCGCATGGTGAATTTGATCCACACATTTGGTTGGACCCAATTAATGCAAAAGCTATGTTAAATGAAATGGCAGAACATTTAATTGAAAATGATCCTAAAAATGAAGCTAAATATAAAAATAATTTAGCTAAAGCTTTACAAGAAATCGATAAACTTACAATTGATGTAATGACTGATTTAAGTAGCAGTGTTGCTTCAATTGTATTCCATGATGCTTATCAGTATTTTGAGAAAAGATTTAATGTAAATATATTAGGTGCTTTTACTGTTAATACAGATGTAATGCCTGGAGCAGAACAACTAGCAGAAATCAGAGAGATAATTGAACACGATAAAGTTGCTTGTGTATTTTCTGAACCTCAATTTAACCCTGATATCATTAAAGCGGTTGCAAAAGACATGAATATTAAAACCGGTGTAGTTGATCCATTAGGAGCGACTTTAGACCCAGGAAAAGACTTGTATTTCAATTTAATTAGAAATATGTCTGCATCTTTCAAAGGTTGTTAACAAAGCATTCATATTTCTATATAATGTAGAATATGAAAATTAGCACTGGCGATAAATTAGAGGAAATTACACTTCCAGATCAGAATGGTAACTCATTTAATTTATCTCAGACCTTAGGGAAAAAAGTCTTATTAACTTTTTATAGAATCGCAGGTTGTAGCTTCTGCAACCTAAGACTTAATGAAATTAATAAGAGATTTGGTGAACTTGGAAATAATTTTACGCATGTTGGAATATTTCATTCACCAGTAGATAATTTAAAATCATATATGGATAAGCATAAGAATTTACCATTCACAGTATTAGCAGATGAAAATTTTGAATATTTTCAAAAATATGAAATTGAGAGATCAGTGAGTAAAACACTAAACGCAATTTTGTTTAAAGCACATAAAATTATTCCTGCTATGATGAAAGGATATATTCCTACAAGAATAAAAGGTCATTTAGATATAGCTGTGACCGACGTTCTAATTAATGAGGATGGTGTAGTTCAAAATGTTTATTATGCTAAAAAGGACATTGCAGATCATTTTGAATTTGAAAAAATTAAGCAGTTTGCACTTAATTAAATAAATAATGAAAATTGAATATTATTTTAGTGTCTTGTCTCCATTTACTTACTTAGGTGCTGATAGATTTACAAAAATAGTAAGTCAATATAATTTAGAAGTAATAGAAAAACCACTTGATTTAGTTGGTGAAATTTTTCCAAATACCGGAGGATTACCAGTTCCTAAAAGACACCCTGCAAGACAAAAGTACAGACTTTTGGAAATGGAGAGAATTTCAAATAAATTAGGTTTGCCAATTATTAAACAGCCAAAATTTTTTCCACCTAGTGATCCACATTTGCCAGCAAAATTTGTAATCGCCTCAAATAAAATGGGAAATAAACTTCATTTTGGAAATGAGTGTTTAAAATATTTATGGTCTATGGATAAAGATCTTTCAGATCACAAAATACTTCGGGAAATTTGTGAAAAATTAAATTTAAATTTTGAGGAAATGAAAAAGTTAGCTTTAACTGACGAAGTAAACATTGAGTACCAAAAAAATTCAAAAGATGCAGTTAATAACCATGTATTTGGTGCTCCTTCATATGTCTTAAATAATGAGATTTTTTGGGGTCAAGATAGATTGGATTATCTTGAAGATGCATTAAAAAAATAATTTAAAATTACTAAATTTTATTAATAATTTAATTAAACATTGTAATTTTTTATAAGAAGATTTATTTTTATTTATAATCTGCATTTATGAATGATTTGAATTTATTTAAAAAAAATGGCTTTCTTGTTAAAGAAAATCTAATTTCTCAAACAAAGATAAATAAAATAAATAAAATTGTTAATGAAGTAATTTTAAAAGAGAAAAAGAAAAAAAATGGTAATGGTGCAAATGGAACTCAATCCTATGATAATTACCATTTTGTCTACAATTCAGGCTCTTCTAAAAATAAAGAAATTTTAAGACTTAATAATCCTCAGAACAGACATAAAATCTTCTATGAATTATCTAGAGATAAAAGAATTATATCTATAGCTAAAAAATTATTAGGTGGAACAGTAAGATTTCATCTAGGTAAATTAAATTTTAAACTACCAAATAAGAAAAAAGGAAGTGAAATTGGATGGCACCAAGATTGGGCTTTTTACCCTCATACAAACGATGATTTAATTACAGTTGGTATATATTTAGATGATTGCTATGAAAAAAATGGGCCACTTAAAATAATAAAAAAATCACACAAAAAGAAATTGTACAGTCACCACAGCAAAGAAAATTATTTTGTTGGAAAAATAGACACTAAGAAAGATAAAATAGGAACTAAAGATAGTGTTTCTATAACTGGAACTGCTGGAACGGTCGTTTTTTTTCATTGTAGATCAGTTCATGGGTCTGGACACAACCAAATGAACAACTCAAGACCTTTAATTTTATTTGGATATAGAGCTTGTGATGCTTGGCCATTAATTAATGATGGAAATCCTCATCCAGAGGTAGATTTAGAAAATTATGATAAAAATATTATTGTAGGAAATAAGTCAATAAAACCAAGATTGACTAAAGTTCCAACCATAATCCCGCTGCCTAAGAAGAAACACTACGTTTCCATCTATGAACTTCAAAAAAATTAATTCACATTAAAGTTTATTGTAATAAATCCTTAACATAACATTCATATAAATTTTGAATGTCATTTTTAAAAAAATATCTAAAGTGGATAAGTACACTCTTAGTGTTAACTGGTATTTTACTTACAAATCTTAATATTTACCCGCTGAATATTTATTTTCATGGGCTTGGTGTTGTTGGGTGGACAATTTCAGGATTACTATTAAAGGACAAGGCCATTTTAACAAATTTTGGATTACAAATTCCACTATTTGTAATCGGTATTTATAAAATTATTTTTTAATGAAAAATATTTTATTTGTATGCACAGGAAATTCAGCAAGAAGCATTATAGCTGAGAGTATTATCAATAATGAATACTCAAATAAATTTAAAGCTTTCAGTGCTGGTAGCAATCCATCTGGAACAATTAATAATGATGTAAGAAGTTTTTTAGAAAAAAACAAAAATTATGATCTAAGCAATTATAGTTCTAAAAACTTTGAAGAATTTATAAATAATGAAATAAAAATGGATCATGTAATAACAGTATGTAATAACGCAAATAATGAGGTATGTCCTATTTGGCCTGATAAAAACCAAATTATACATTGGGATATAGATGATCCAGTAACAAAACTTCAAAATGCAAATGATGAAGAAAAGCAAATAATCATTAGAAACACTTTCAATTTTATAAGTAATAAAATTAGAGATTGGCTAGATGAAAAATAAAAATAGATATTTTCTTTCAGAGTTTATTGGAAGTTGCTTCCTGGTAATGATCATAGTTGGATCAGGTTTAATGGCAGAAAATCTTACCGATGATACAGCTGTAATGTTAATAGCAAACACATTAGCTACAGGTGCTGGATTGTTTGTGCTAATAACTGTTTTTGCTGATGTTTCTGGAGCTCATTTTAATCCATTTGTTAGCATTGCTATGACAATTACAGGAAAACTAAAAAAACGTCTTCTACCCTTTTATATTTCAGCTCAGATCCTTGGTTGTTTATTAGGTGTGGCTTTAGCTAATTTCTTTTTTGAACATCAGATTTTTGAATTCTCGACAAAATCAAGAGATGGTATCTATATTTTTGTATCAGAAATTATAGCAACATTAGGACTAATAATTATTATTTTTGGATCCATGAAGTCAGGTAAAATTACTGTAGCTGCATCTGTTGGGTTATATATTACAGCTGGTTATTGGTTTACTTCATCAACATCTTTTGCAAATCCTGCTGTAGCAATAGCAAGAACATTCACAGAGTCGTTTACCGGTATAAGTTATTTAAACACTCCTTTTTATATAATTGCAGAATTAATTGGTATGTTAATTGCTGTTTATATCGCAAAAAAATTATTCTTAGAAAAAGATTGAAAAATTTAAAACTAACAAACAATATTAAATTAATTAATAAAAAATTTAAAAAAAATGAATTTTATCATTTTTTAAAAACCTCAAACCTTTCAATCGTAATACCCAAAATTAAAAACAAGTATATTTTGGTTTCACAAAAAAGAATTCCTATAAATCAAATTAATTTTGAGTTTCCATCTGGTATAATTGAAAAACATGAAACAGCTTTAATATCTGCTAAAAAAGAATTAATTGAAGAAACAGGATATAAATCAAGAAATAAATTGATAAAAATTACTACATTTTATTCTGAACCAGGTCGACTCACCACTAAAATTACTGGTTTTTTTTGTAATAATCTTATTAAAATTTCAAAGCCTGAAAAAGGAATAAAAATCCACATAGTTTCAGATCATCAAATAATTAAATTAATTAAGAATGGTAAATTTAATAACGCCTCTCATATTGGTATGTTTTTGTTTTATAAAAAAAAATACGCTCGATAACAGTATCGAGCGTATTTCAGGGGTATATTGTTAATTAACCAATTCTAGAGCCATCATTTTTTCTAATAGCTATAATTGAAGATCTTGGAGCCGTTCCAGGTCCGTCTGGCCATATAGAATTACCTTTTTCACCTGGATGTTGAATACCAACAAACATAGTTTTGTAATCTTTACTCCAGGTCAATCCTGTAACCTCTGCCTCATTAGGTCCTACAAGAAATCTTTTAATCTCACCTGTCTTTGGGTCACCATACAACATTTGATTATTACCCATACCAGCAAAGTCTCCTGAATTAGAGTATTTTCCATCTGTTTGTATCCATAATCCTCCTTTAGAATCAAATTTAATTCCATCAGGAGCATTAAACATATTTTCCTTAGTTATGTTTTTAGATCCAGCATTTGGTCCTTTGTGAACAGTTGGATTTCCAACTAAAGCAAATATATCCCATTTAAAATTAGATGAAGCATGATCACCTTTATCTGCTGTCCATCTAACAATTTGACCATATTGATTGTTTATTCTGGGGTTAGGTCCATTTACAGACGTATCATCGCCACCAGCATTTGGTTTTTTTCCTCTGTTCTTATTATTTGTTAAAGCAACATATGCTTCTGCTTTTAATGGATTTGCTGCAACCCATTCAGGTCTATCCATTGTAGTCCCGCCTGCTGCAGAAGCTGCCATTCTAGTGTGAATAGCTATTTCGGCTTTAGACTTCATTCCAGTTGTTTTAGGTGTTAAAGGTAACCATTTGCCTTTTCCATTGTCATCAAACTTGGCTACAAATAAATCTCCATCTTCTAAAACTTTGGAGTTATCACCATTTTTATTATATTTTTTTGATGAAATGAATTTATACAAATACTCACCTCTTTCATCATCTCCCAAATAAACAACAACTTCATTATTTTTACCAAGTGTTACCTCAGCATTTTCGTGCTTAAATCTTCCTAAAGCTGTTCTTTTTTTTGGAGTAGATGAAGGATTTAATGGATCGATTTCAACAACATAACCAGCTCTATTTGGCTCATTTGGTTCTAGATCCCAATTAAATCTATCATCAAATTTACCCCAAGCATAACCCCAATCCTTTGTTGAAATACCATATCTTTTAAATTCTGGTGGAATATCGGCATTAGGGTCAGTATTAGAAAAATATCCGTTAAAGTTTTCCTCACATGCAAGATAAGTTCCCCATGGAGTTTTACCATTTCCACAATTATTCCAAGTCCCTAAAGATAGCGTTCCAGTAGGATCTGAAATAGTTTTTAACAAATCATGCCCTCTTGCAGGACCTGTAATTTCCATTCTTGAATCTGCGGTTATTCTTCTATTATATTTAGAGTCCTTAACCATTTCCCATTTACCATTTTTATTTGATATTTCAAAAATACTAACACCATGACCTGCTTTACCTTTTCTAACATCATCTGCTGTTTCAGGTAATTTGGTGCCTCTGTTGTCGTAAATAATTGATCTATTTACATATTCATTATTGACAGCAATAATTGTTTTACCATCTTTAGTATAAAAAGTATCCATACCATCATTGTTATCACCAAAGGCAAGTTCTTGACTTTCACCTGTACCTCTTGAGTAATGATCAAACCATTTACCCTTAGTAAATAATGGGTCACCCCACTTAGCTAAGATTTCCCAATTATATCCTTCTGGTACTGTAATATCATCTTTTGTATCTACTTTAATTGGTTTAAAATCTACAAGACCAGAAAATGCAGCTTCTGCATCTGTAGAGCTTAACATGTTAAGTCCAGAACCAAGAACAAAAGCTGATGCGCCAAACATAGCACTATTTTTCATAAAGCTTCTTCTGCTCATTGCCTTTTGAAGTATATTGTCAAAATCAACCACTTCTGGTGGTGGATTATTTATTTCATCATATTCATCAATTGATAAATTATGTATTTTAGTTTTATTATTTTTCATAAAAATCTCCTTTAGAGAAACATCACAGAAAAATATGACATTTAAATTAATGATATATTTCAATAAAATTAAAAATATATTACAAAAAAAAATCACTAACGTATAAGTTGTGATAGATTAAATTAAATATTAATTATTTGAGTAAATTACTCTCGGCTCTAAAAATAATTCTCGCGCAAGAGCTTTAAATCTTTTTGTAACTTGTTTAGAAATTATTTCTTGGTGTTGTGCTGGAATTTTTAAAAATACAGAGTTACCTCTTTTATACAATTTAAATTCCTCTAAGAAGATAGTTGAAATAGATGTAAGTGAATGTGCAAATCTTAAGGCTGCACCAACTTGTTTACTAGAAAAAATTTCATTATTATTTAAAAAAGTTAAATATTCTATTTTAGGGTTGTATTTAATGCTGCAGTACCTCCAATAACATGAAAGAGCTATTTGAATTCTTTCTTTATGTGAAAGTCTCAATAATGGAGTATTTAATGTTTCTTGAAAAACTAATTCTGCTTTTTGAAAAGCACCAAGTCCCCAATCCATATGACTTAAAACACAAGCTAAATTAAGCAATTTTTCATCGAAATGTTCATTACCATCAAATACAGGTTTGATAAATTCATGATACTTTTTGTAAGTTAATCCCAAATCACCTCTTTTCTTAGAAATATATTCTAATGATTTTTCGAAAACTTGAGATTTATCAATATTTTTAAAGTAATCTTTTGCCAGAGATCCCTCTCTAATACCGCTTATAGAGCATATTATGTTTTTTGGATTTGTTGCTCTCATGATCTCATCTAAAATTATAGAGCTATATGGTAGATAGGGTGTTCTAGATTTAGATATATATTCAACTGTTTTTAGTTTTGCTTTGTTGAACGATGCTATTTTTTCTACAAATGTCGATATAGTTTCATAATTTACTGAATACTGATGGATTATGTGGACAGGGTGTTTATTTTGAAAAAGATGAAGTTTAAATAAAGCTCTCCATGTTCCACCAACTAAATATAGGTTTTCAAATTTTTTTTTAAATAACCATTTCTCATCTCTCAAAAGTTTTTTTATATATTTGGAAAGGTTTCTCTTTTTTACAATTGGATTATTTATTAATCTTAAAACACCTAAGGGTAAAGATGTTTTATTAGTGATCAAACCATTTTCAACTCGAGCTAGTTCTAAACTACCTCCACCAAGATCGGCAACTAACCCATCTACATTATCAAATCCAATTTTAACACCTTCTGCTGAACAAATTGCTTCTTCCTCACCACTTAAGATTTCTATTTTTTTCTTAAAAAGATTTTCTACGTATTCAACAAATGGTTTTGCATCAGTTGCTTCTCTTAAAACAGCAGTTGCTATTATTTTTAAATTAACAATTTTAGAAACATTTAAAATCTCTGAAAATCTCTTCAATACTTTTTGAGCATAATCAACACCAGACTTATGAAGTTTTCTTGATTTATCTAAATTTTTACCAAGTTCACAAACAGCTTTTTCATTGAAAAATGGCACACGAGAAGAGCTAAAATCTTCATAAATTAGCATCCTAATAGAATTAGATCCTATATCAATAACTGCTAATTTAGCAGGTTTTAATTTTAAATTTTGTTTATTTTTAAAAACTTTAATTTCCACTTTTAATTAATCTTAAGTTTAATTTTTTCGGTTTCATTTTTAATTTAGCTTTACCTCTTCCAGATAAACTAGGATTATTCATAAAATAATCATGGGCTGAAAAAGAATCATTTTCACTATATTTTATTTTTTTATAATTTCCACTAGCATCGAGTTCCCAACTTTGTTTTTTATCTAAATAATTAGCTAACATAATTTGATCAAGAACTTGTTCATGGACTGTTTGGTTTTCAATTGGAACTAGAAGTTCAACTCTTCGATTTAAATTTCTTGGCATTAAATCTGCTGATGAAATAAAAACTTTTGCATCTCTACTAGGCATTGTTTTTCCATTTGAAAAACAATAAATTCTTGAGTGTTCCAAAAATCTTCCAATCATGCTTTTAACTATTATATTTTCAGATTTATCTTTAACTCCAGGTCTTAAACAACAAACACCTCTTACAAATAAAAATATCTTTACTCCAGCATTTGAAGCTTCGTAAAATTTATCAATTATCGCTGGATCTACTAAGGAATTCATTTTGGCCCATATTTCACCTTTTTTACCTTTTTTGACATTTGCTATCTCGTTAGCAATACATTTGTTCAAAGTTTCCCTAAGATTAATTGGTGATATAGATATTTTACTAAGATTTCGTGGTTTTGAATAACCAGTTACATAATTAAAAAATTTTTCTACATCAGTTGCTATTTTTTTATCAGAGCTAAATAAAGATAAGTCAGTATAAATTTTTGCATTAACTGGGTGATAATTGCCAGTTCCCAGATGTATATAAGTTTGAATTTTTCCCTGCTCTTTTCTTAATATTAAAGATGATTTTGCATGTGTTTTATATTTTGCAAAACCATAAACTATTTGAATTCCTGCCTTTTCTAAACTTCTTGAAAGTTGAATGTTTGCTTCTTCATCAAATCTTGCTTTGATCTCTATTAAAGCGGTTACTGTCTTTCCATTTTCAGCTGCTGTTATTAAGGCTTTAACAATTGGAGAGTCTAACGTTGTTCTGTATAGAGTTTGTTTAATTGCTATAACTTTTTTATCATATGCAGCTTGATTTAAAAACTCAACGACAGCATCAAATGTTTCAAAAGGGTGATGAACTATTAAATCCTTTTTTTTTATAGTATCAAAAAAATTATTATTAAATTCCTTTAATCTCTCAACCTCTCTGGGATTAAAATTTTTAAATCTTAATTTAGAATTTTTAATTTTACAAACTTGGTCGATATCTTGAATTCCAACAATGCCTTCAATTTCATAGATGTATTCAGATTTTACGTTTAACTTATTGGTTATAAACTTAATTAAGTCATTATTACTATTTTTTAAAATTTCTAAACGTACGATGTCACCTGTTCTTCTTCTTTTTAAAGCCAATTCAAAAGATCTTACTAAATCTTCGGCCTCCTCTTGAATTTCTACATCACTATCTCTTATAACTCTAAATAACATTTTTTTATCTAAATCATGATCAGGAAATATTTCAGAAGCAAAAAAACTTATAACATCATCAATAATTAAAAATTTTTTAAAACTTTTATTTCCATCTATTTCAATAAATCTTGATAAAGCTTTTGGAATTACTATTATTGCATTTAAAACTCTTTTTTTATTTTTCTTATTTAATCTCATAACTAATGCTCTTCCTTGATTTGCAATAAATGGAAAGGGATGAGCTGGGTCTATTGCCGATGGTGTTAGCAGAGGGTAAATTTCTTCATTAAAAATTTTAAATAATCTTTTTTGATCCGATTTACTTAAATTTTCAGGTTTAACTATACTTATATTTACTTTTTTTAATTGAAGAATTAAATCTCTATATATTTTATTTTGTTTATTAAGAAGATTATTTGTTTCCAAAATAACTTCACTCATTTGTTCATCAGGAGTAAGACCATCAGAGCTAAGAGAATCTACCTCTTGCTTGATTTGACTATATAAACCCGCGACACGTACCATAAAGAATTCATCTAAATTTGATCCAGCTATAGATAAAAATTTAATTCTTTCATAAAGTGGGTTTTCAATATTTTGGGCTTCTAGAAGAACTCTGTCGTTGAATTTGAGCCAAGACAATTCTCTATTTATGTATTTAGATCTAAGTATTTCTTTATCTTGTTTTTTTAATGCAGTCATATATTTAAACTTTATGCTCAAATTATACGTTATGCGTCATGCAAAATCTAGCTGGGACCATCCAAATCTTGAGGATCATGAAAGACCTTTAAGTAAGCGTGGCAAGAAAAATGCAAAAAAGATTTGTGAATTTTTTGTTAAAAAAAAATATAAGTTTGATTACATATTACTTTCATCATCAAAAAGAACAAAGAAAACGTTAAAAATTTTATTAAAAAAAATAGAAAAACCAAAAAAAATTATTTCTTCAAAAAAATTATACCTATCAAGTGAAGATAAAATTATAGATATAATAAAAAAAACACCTAAAAAATTTAAATCTGTGCTTTTAATTAACCATGAGCCTGCTGTTAGAAATCTAGTACGATCACTGACAAAAAATCATAACAACAATCATTTTAAGTTATTAAACTATAAATTTCCAACATCAGCTTTTGCAAAAATTTATTTTGATTTTAATGAATGGAATAAATTAGATGGAAGTGGTTTAATTAAGGAATTTATGAGACCTAAAGACCTTCAAGATTCTAAAGAATAACCTGCTGATCTTACAGTTCTAATTAATGGTTTGGTTTTATCTATATTAATAGCTTGTCTTAATCTTCTAATATGTACATCGACTGTTCTAGACTCTACATAAATATTTTCACCCCAAACATTGTTTAATAGTTGTTCTCGTGAATATACTCTTTTTGGATTTTTGATAAAAAAATCTAATAATTTAAATTCTGTAGGACCTAAATTTATTTCAACATTATTTCTATAAACTCTTTTTGTTATTCTATCTATTTTTAGATCTGTAAACTCAACAACATCTGCAGATGATTGTGGTTTTGATCTTCTAAGTAGTGATTTAATTCTTGCATTAAGTTCTTTTTGACTAAATGGCTTTGTTACATAATCATCTGCACCTGTATCAAAAGCTCTTAATTTGTCCTCTTCCTCACCTTTTGCTGTCAACATTATTACAGGTATGTCGTTATACTTTTTATCTTTTTTTAAATTCTTACATATTTCAACACCTGACAAATCTGGCAACATCCAATCCATTAATATTAAGTCAGGATGCTTATCTTTAATTTGTTTAAGTGCATCTTCACCATTTTCGGAATAGCTTACTTTGTGACCTTCTTTTTCAAGATTATATTTTAGCAGCGTTACTATTGAAGTTTCATCTTCAGCAATAAACACGTGAGCAGACATTTATTACTTTTCTCCTGTTACTATTGGCTCTGTTCCTTTTGGACGATCTCCTTCTAAATACTCTCCTGTAACTAAATAATATACCTGCTCTGCAACATTTGTTGTGTGATCACCGATACGTTCAATATTTTTAGTAACAAATAATAAATGAGTACCATCATCTAGATTTTTTTCGTCTTCCTTCAAATATTTTATTACTTCTTGCATACATAAATTTGTTAAATCATCTATTTGTTCATCACCTTCCCAGACATTTATAGCCATAGCAGATGACCTATCTAAATATGCATCCAAAATATATTTTAGTTGTTTTTGAACATTAGAAGAAACTCTTACCAAAGCTTCGGTCAAATTTTTTGGTAAATTTTCATTTAATAATAATGTTCTTTTTGAAATATTCTTTGCCAAATCACCTATTCGTTCTAAATCAGATGAAATTTTCAATGCGGTTACAGTTTCTCTTAAATCTATTGCCATTGGTTGTCTTAAAGCAATTAGATTTACCACCTGTTGCTCTATTAAAGTTTCAAACTTATCTATTTTTTCGTCATCTTTTATAACAGCTTCCGCATTATCACTATTTCTTGTGGTAATGGCTTGAATAGCCTTGCCTAATGACTCCTCGCAAAAACCACCCATTTTAATTATATTACTATTTAAATTTTTAAGTTCTTCCTCGTAAGACTTAACCGTGTGTGGTGCTTCAACCATTATCCAAACCTCCCTGTAATATAATCCTGAGTTCTTTTATTTTCAGGATTCTTAAATATTTTATCAGTAGAACCATGTTCTATCAATTCTCCCAAATGAAAAAAGCCTGTGTTTTGGGATACTCTTGCTGCTTGAGCCATTGAATGAGTAACTATTATAATAGTATGGTCTTTTTTTAACTCATCAATTAGTTCTTCTATTTGAGCTGTAGCAATAGGATCTAAAGCAGAACAAGGCTCGTCCATAAGAATAACTTCAGGTTTAACTGAAATAGCCCTTGCTATGCATAATCTTTGTTGTTGTCCACCAGACAAACCAGTTCCTGGTTCATGAAGTCTATCTTTGACCTCTTCCCATAACGCTGCTTTTTTTAAGCTATTTTCAACTATTTCATCCATTTCATTTTTTGATTGAGCCATGCCATGAATTGTTGGGCCATAAGAAATGTTTTCATAAATAGTTTTAGGAAAAGGATTTGGTTTTTGAAAAACCATACCAATTTTTTCTCTTAATCTAACTACATCACAACTCTTGTCATTGATATCAAAATCATTGATAATAATCTGACCTTTAACTCTGCATATATCAATCACATCATTCATTCTATTAAGACATCTTAAAAAAGTAGATTTACCACAACCTGAGGGACCAATTAGTGCTGTAACCTGATTTTCTTCAATATCTAAGTTTATATTGAATAGAGCTTGTTTCTTTCCATAGAAAACATCTACATTTTTTGAATTTATCTTTATCATCTTAACTCCATTTTTTTTCAAATTTATGTCTAATTATTTGTGCAAACAAATTCATTATGATTAAAAATCCCAATAGGACCATAATACAAGCAGAAACTTTCTCGACAAATCCTCTTTCAGCACTCTCTGCCCATATATAAATTTGTACAGGCAAACTTGCAGCTGGATCTAAAGGAGATCCTGGAATTGTATTTACAAAAGCTACCATACCAATCAATATCAAAGGTGCAGTTTCACCTAAAGCTTGAGCCAAGCCAATAATTGTACCTGATAAAGTTCCTGGCATAGATAATGGCACTGTATGATGCATTGTAGTTTGCATTTTACTAGCGCCCATTGCAAGTGCAGCCTCTCTTATACTTGGAGGAACTGCTTTTAAAGATGCTCTACAGGCAATAATTATTGTTGGCAATGTCATCAACGATAAAGTTATTCCACCAACTAGAGGTGTTGATCTAGGTAACTGAAATACAGCCAGCAAAATACCTAGTCCCAAAAGACCAAAAACAATTGATGGAACAGCTGCTAAGTTATTTATATTTACCTCAATAAAATCAGTAAATCTATTTTTTGGTGCAAATTCCTCTAAATAAATAGCTGCTAGCACTGCAACAGGAAATGCAATAACTAAACAAACTAAAATAGAAAAAATCGATCCCATAAATGAGCTTGCTATACCAGCTAATTCAGCCTCTCTTGAATCTGGGTATGTAAAAAAACTTAAATTGAATTTACTTTCAACTCTTCCCTGTTCTACAAGTTGATCAAAAATCTTTAATTGATAATCTGTAACTCTTCTTTGATCTTCGGGTAAATCCCTTGGATAATTGCCTTTAAATACTTGATCTAAATCATCTGAAGCAGTTAAGTAAACATCTTTAGTTTTTCCAATTAATGAAGGGTCATTTAAAAGCTCCCTTTTAATCTCTCTTTCAAAAAAGTAAGAGACCATTCTCTTCAGATCATTTTGTTGTTTTTCTGAGGCACTTTTATCTAAATCAAACATTGTTTGTAAAGCTAGATCAAAATAATCTGCATCCTCTAAGTCTTCTTTAGAAGGATTTTCGTCAAGGTACATGGTTTCAGCATCAAAGGTGACTGGTACAATCAACCAAGTTTTCTGAAACGCTGTATAGCCAGTAGAAAAGATTTTAAAAATAAAAATTGTTAAAAATAATAGAGCTAAAAAAATTGCGCTTTTCCCGTAAAATTGAAATCTTTTTTCGGCCCTATATCTAGAATTTAGGAGTTTTTCTTTATTTTTATTCATATTTTTCCCTATATTTTTTAACAACTCTTAATGCAAAAATATTTAAACTAAGTGTTACCAAAAACAATGTCATACCTAGTGCAAATGCTGCCTGGGTTTTAGGATCTCCAAAGGCCTGATCTCCAATTAATATTACGACAATTTGAGCAGTGATAGTTGAAGTAGATTCTAAAGGGTTAAATGTTAAGTTGGCTGCAAGGCCTGAAGCCATAACTACAATCATTGTTTCTCCAACAGCTCTGGAAACACCTAGCAAGATAGAACCAACAATTCCTGGTAATGCTGCTGGAAAAATAACTTTTTTTATTGTTTCTGATTTAGTAGCCCCCATTGCATAACTACCATCTCTTAAACTTTGAGGAACACTAGTAATAACGTCATCACTCAAACTAGATATAAACGGAATAATCATTATCCCCATTACACCCCCTGCAGCTAGAGCACTCTCTGCAGATACTTCTAATCCCATTGCCGTTCCTATATCTTTAAGGAATGGTCCAACTGTTAAAGCTGCAAAAAAACCATAAACTACAGTTGGTATGCCTGCTAAAATTTCAATTAAAGGTTTTGCATATTGTCTTACTTTGGTTGAAGCGTATTCAGCTAAATAAATTCCACTCATCAATCCAATTGGTATAGCAACACACATTGCAATTAATGCAATAAAAAATGTTCCGGCAAAAATTGGTACAGCCCCAAATGTATCAGAATACATTGATGGATCCAAAGGCTCAGAAGCATCTCTCACAAATGCTTTAGCTGGATACCAATGAGTTCCAAAAATAAAATCAAATAAGGGAATTACTTTAAAAAAATCGATAGTTTGAAATATTAATGAAAAAACAATTCCAATAGTTGTTAATATAGCTGCCAAAGAAGCTGTAAATAAAACAGCATTTAAAAATTTTTCAACCGGTTCTCTTGTTCTGTTGTTTGAAGAAATTCTTTTATAACCATAAACTATAGAAGCTATAATTATTGCCAAAATTAAAACAACTTTAGAGTTTTGGGCTATAGATCGAAGATTTAAATATTTTTCTGCAGATGTTTCAAGATAAGTAGTAATTTCTCCACTAAACTGACCACGAGATAATGATTTAGTTTTTTCATAAATTAGATTTAGTTCGTCATCAAGATATCCTTGATTGCTATAATCACTTAAAATTATTAACTTAACTATACTCGGCTCAAATATTGCCCATAAAGAATAAATAATAAAAGCGGGTATTGCGCACCATATTGCTAAATAATACCCATAAAATTGTGGAAGTGCTGTTAATCTAGTATTTGTTGCTTGAATTGAGTAGGCTTTTTTTCTTCCAAAATAGTAACTAGTAAAACCAAGAAGTACAATAAAGATGAATATAACTAAGTTCAAAGAATCTCCTAATGTTTTACTTTACACTTTCTTAAAAAAAAAGGGGTCTAAAAAGACCCCTTATCTTTATTTGTTAACCAGCTTTATTAGTCAGCCATTGCAACAAGATCTTTCGCATTAGTTCTAGTTGTCTTGTACAACTTCTTATCTAATGGTACTAAACCAATATCAGCCAAATAGCCATTTTTACCTATAGCTTTAGTTGTAGTGAACTCTTTTACAAATTCATGTAATCCAGGGATTACACCAACGTGAGCTTTTTTCACATAGAAAAATAATGGTCTTGCAACTGCATAACTGTAGTCTTGAATACTCGCAAGAGATGGTTGACCACCATCAATGCTAGCAGCTTGCAATTTGTCTTTAGCAGCTAAGAAATAACTAAATCCAAAGAAACCAAACATGTCTTTATCTTGTACTAATTTTTGAATGATTAAACTATCGTTTTCACCAACTTCAATAGCAGCACCATCTTCTCTATAAAGTTTTTGAGGTTTTTTGTATTTTTTATTTCCAGCCTCATAACCAGCTTTATAAAGAGCTTTAGCTTCTTTAGTCATACCTTTTTTCATTACCAAAGAATTCCAAGCATCTCTTGTTCCAGAAGTTCCTGGAGGGATCATTACAGAAATTTTCTGTTTAGGTAGACTTGGATCAATTTGGTCCCAAGTTTTATAAATATTTGGAACTAATTTACCATCAACAACTGTATGTGCAGCTAATGCTAAATATAATTGCTCTTTAGTAAAGTTAATTGGTTTTGCATCTTTACTATAAGCTAATGTAATACCGTCATTACCAATAACGATCTCAACGATTTCATTAACTCCATTTTTTTTACATAGAGCTTTTTCTTTATCTTTCATGGCTCTTGATGCATTTGTAATATCTGGATGTTGTTCACCAACACCAGCGCAGAATAGTTTAGCTCCTCCACCAGTACCAGTCGACTCGATTACAGGAGTTTTAAATCCTGAACCACCGAATCTTTCAGCAACAACAGTCGCGTAAGGGAATACTGTAGATGAACCAACTATTTTAATTTGATCTCTTGCTTGAGCAACTGTCGCAATTGTTAAAGCAACAAGCGAAGCAATTATTATAGTTAGTTTTTTCATTATCTTTAATCCTTTCATTATTAATTAAAAGATTTCAGACTCGTATAAATTTATTGAATCTTTAATATTACAGAATTGTTACAGTTTTGTTAAAAAGGTAACTTTTTAGTTGTATTTCATTGAGATAATAATCTCATTTTTTTCGGTTTCCAAACCACCTTTGCATGAAACTGGATTAACATTATCCTTAAATGCAAGTTCTGTTGTAGGTCTTAAAATAACTTCCAATTTCACGAGATTAACTAATTCCTCAAGAACACTTTGATCATAACGCCATTTGGGCCAACTACTTGGAGTTGAAAATATAGATGTTAAATAACTTGTTGCCATAGTAAATCTATAATTACTCATATTTTCATTTCTTAGTAAATGATCTCTGACAGAATTAAATATATTTCTACATCTAAATGAATCTGACATGTAGTTTTCTTTTTTTAAATTTTCGTTTACAGGAATTGAAATAATTAGATCTACTGAATTGTTTCGATATGAAGTAAGAACATCCATGTAAATATCTTCATATGGGACATCTTTATGTTTTTTAATTTCAGGATAAGTGCTTTTTAAATCTTCTTGTAATCTAAAAACACCAATATCGAATACAGTTAATTGTTGATTCCTTAGAATTGTAGATATATCCGATGATATACTTTTAGTAATCATCGACATAAAAACAAATAAGATAATTAAAATACTATGCAATACCTTAATCATATTAAAAATTTAATTAAAATAGGATACGAATCAACAAAAGATTTGTTAAATATTGATTGAATAAGAGCTAATTTTAAACAACTTTTTAAATTAATTATTTTGTTGGAAGATATATTCTAATTTCAGTACCTTCATTAAGTTTACTAAGAATCTCGTAATCACCTCTGTGTTGAGATATAATATGTTTCATGATAGCTAAACCTAAACCTGTGCCACCAACTTTTTTACTTTTTTCTGTATCTACTCTAAAAAATCTTTCAGTTATTCTTGGAATTAACTGTTGAGGTATTCCAATCCCTTCATCTTTAATACTAATGACAATATTTTTACCAATTAATTTACCTTCACTATTTTGACTTTTGACATATATATTTTTTCCACCTTGAGAATATTTAATTGAATTATCAATTAAATTTGAAAATACAGTTAACAATTTATCATTATCACCAAAAACTAAAGTTGGTTCAATAAGTTCAAGATGTAAATTAATTTTCTTTTTTTTAAGAATTAATTCAAAGTTACTTTTAATATTTTTAAAAATATCATTTAGATTAATGATTTTATTTGGTTTAATGTGTTCTTCAAGCTCAATTCTGCTTAAAATCAATAAATCATTGATCAAGTTTTCCATTCTCAATACTTGATCAGACATGATAGACATAAATTTTTTTTGAGCCTCTTGGTCTTTTGAAGCGGGTCCAAGAATAGTTTCTAAAGAGCCTTTAATTGAGACTAAAGGTGTTCTTAATTCGTGACTCACATTAGCAACAAAATCGGTTTTTAATTTTTGTGCTTTTGTTATTTCTGTAAAATCTTTTAGAAATAATACAACCGAGTCTATTTCTGGAAACAAATGAGTAGGACCAGGAATAACATAAATTTTGTAAAGCTGATAAGATGGTAAATTAATTTCTACATTAACATTCTTTGTGGTTTGATCCTTAATAGCTTCATCAATTGTTTCTAATAATTTTGTATCTCTTATCACACTTGAAATATTTTTATCAATTAAGTTTTCACCAAAACGTTGTTTTGCACTTTTGTTAAGATATTTGATTAAGTTATATTTATCTAAAGCAAAAAATTGATCTTCTAATTCTTCAATAATTACTCTCTTTCCTAAATCATCTTTATTGGTCTTATTTACAACTGGAGCTGTATTTTCTGGCTTAATATTTTTTTTAAATAAAAAATATAGCAAAATAATTATTACAACTATGAATATCAACTCTGTCCAAAACATGGATATGTTTTAACAAATGTAATGAATATTGTCTTTAATAATTAGGTGAAATATTTTCAAAAAATATTTTTGCTGTTTCTTCCCATGAATATTTTTTTGCAAAATCACGACAATCTTGGCGACTTACCTTCAAAGCTTTTAAAGCAGAAGCCTTCAAATCATCATCTAAAGTATCAATATTAGTTCCACCTAATATATCTTTAGGTCCTGGCACTGGATAAGCTGCAACTGGTGTACCGCAATTTAATGATTCCAAAACAACAATACCAAATGTATCAGTTTTACTAGGAAAAACAAAAACGTCTGATGATGCAAAATGAGATGCTAATTCTCCATTAGTCTTTTCACCTAAAAAAATATCATTTGGAAATTTTTTTTTCAAATTGTTTAGGTCTGGACCTTTTCCAATAATAACTTTAGTACCTTCAAGATCGAGATCTAAAAATGCTTTTATATTTTTTTCAACTGCAATCCTACCAACATATATCCATATAGGTCTTTTGTAAGGTAAGTCTCTCTTAATGGGGTTTTTAAACGCGCCATGATTACCTCCCCTGGTCCATGTAACCATTTTATTGTTATCAACACCTAATGCAATTAACTCTTCACGCATGGATTCTGTTGTCACTAAAATTCTTTCAGCTTTATTATGAAAATTACATAAAAATTTTTCTGACCATTTAGCTGGAATGATAGGCATATAAAGTTTCATATATTTATCAAATCTTGTATGAAAACTTGTTGTAAACTTTAAACCTTTTTTAATACAATGTCTTCTTGCCATAAAACCAAGAGGCCCTTCTGTTGCAATGTGTATTGCATCAGGTTTAATTGAATTGATTAAATTACTTACACGAGGCCAAACATTTAAAGATAATCTAATTTCATTATATTTGGGCATAGGTACAGTCAGAAATTGTTGAGGTGTAATATATTCAATAGTGTGACCTTGTGATTTAAGTATTTCACCTGTTTGATGGAGAGTTCTTACTACACCATTAACTTGCGGGTAATAAGCATCAGTGACTATTAATATTTTCATTTTTTAGGATGCTTTTTTGAAGGAAGTGAACTTGTCTTTATCAATATTTTCTGAAATATATTCTTTTCTTTTTTTATCCCAATAAATTATCTCAAAAGTTCCATCATATTTTTCTGTTAATGCTGTACAAGACTCAACCCAATCACCACAATTTAAATAATTCACACCATCAAGGTTTAAATTTTCAGCGTGATGGATGTGACCACAAATTATTCCATCAAATTTTTTTCTTTTTGCATATTTTGAAAGTGTGTTTTCATATTCACCTATATATTTGACAGCATTTTTTACCTTATATTTTAAAAATTTTGCCAAAGACCAATAGTCTTTACCTCTCAACTTTCTAAAGAAATTTATAATAATATTAATTTTAAGTAATAATTCATATGCAATAGCTCCTAATTTAGATAGCCATTTTGCATGTTTCATTACTCCGTCCCAAGCATCACCATGAACAACTAGATATTTTTTTCCTAACTGTGTTTCATGAATAACTCTATTTACAATTTTAATATCACCCAAATGCATTGGGATAAATTTTCTAAACACCTCGTCATGATTACCAATAATGTAAAATACTTTTGTTCCGTGCCTTGCTTTTCTTAATATTTTTTGAATGACATCATTGTGCTCTTGAGGCCAATAGAAACTCTTTTGCATAGCCCAAACATCGATTATGTCTCCAACCAAATAAAGATTTTCAGATCTTGAATTTTTGAAAAATTCTAGAAGCTTGCCTGCTTGACAACCTTTAGTACCAAGATGTACATCAGATATGAATATGCTCTTATATTTTAATAGTGGGGCCATTAAAAAAACTTTTTTTGTAACACAACTGTAACTCGAATCATCTATTTCTTATTTCATTGAAATGTTAAGGATTTATTAAAATTTAATTACGAAAAAATTATGCATTATTGTTTAATTTATAATCTCAATTCATCATCAGGGAAAAAAGTAAAATTAGTAAATAAAATTTATGAAAAATTAAAGATCAATAATACTGTTGATTTTTTCAAAACTAAATCTGAACAAGAGGCAAAAAAAATATTCCTTGAATTTAAAAATAAAAATTATGATAGATTGATAGTTGCTGGTGGTGATGGATCAGTATCATTTGCTATCAATGAATTAATCAAAAATGACTTTGATTTTAATGAAAATTTTGCAATTGGGTATATACCGGCTGGGACTGCCAATTTACTTCAAGCAGAGTTATCTATAACCAAAAAAGTAAATGATATTTGCAGTGCTTTAACATCAAATAATTATAAACAATCTAATCTTATAAAAATAAATGAAAATTATTTTTTTTTAATGGCTGGTATTGGTTGGGATGCTAAAATTGTTCACTCTATTGATACGCGTATAAAAAAAATACTAGGAAAGATAATTTTTGGTTTAAAAGGATTTCAACATTTTTTATTTATGAATAATAATAAACTTAATGTTTTTTTTGACGGTCAAAAACATCAGGCTGATTGGATATTGTCATCTAATACAAAGTATTATGCTGGTCATCATAAGATAAATAAATCAGATATTTTTGATGATAGATTGGTAACTTACGTGTTCAGAGATTTAACAAGATTAAAACTAATATATTATATAATTTTAATTATTATTTATGGAGATCTATCGAAAAACAAATCTGTTATCACTACTTACTCAAAAAATATTCATATTGATGGTAATAATTTTGAAATTCCCGTTCAGATTGATGGGGACAATTTTGGATGTCATAAACAGATTGATATTGAATTTTCAGATAAAAAAGTAAATTTTTTACTATAATTTTAAATAACATGATTTAACAAAAAATTATTTTACTAAGATATTTAATTTAAATATAGTTGTTTTTAAATTTACTATAGGAGGTTGTCATGGGTAAAAAACTAAAGAAAAATGAAAAAAGAAAAAAGAAATTTATCAAATCAATAGATAAACTTAAAAATAAGATAAGTTTAAAAGAAAAAAAATTATCTAAAATTAATATAAAAATTGCAAGTTTAGAAAAAAAAATTGCTGAAAAAAGAGCAAAAAAAATAGCTAAGAAACAAGCTAATGAAAGCTCAGCATCTGTAAATAATTAATATCTAAATTCGTCTTTCTCTCTTCTCAATTATGAAAAGAGAGAAAGTTGTTAATTAACAAAATTTAAAGTGAATACGAGAAGAATAATTTATTATTTAACTATAAATTTTGTAAGCAATCATTAGATAAGTTTAATTACAAAAATATTTATCTAATATTACAATTAAGTTAATTTAACGAACTCTTCCATAAACATCTTGATATCTAACAATATCACTTTCCTTCAAAATTGAACCGATTTGAGCTTCGACAATTTTAACAGGTTTTTTTCCTGGATTTTGAACTCTATGGATTGCTTCTAATGGAATGAATATATGTTCACCTGCCTTTTTAATTATAATATCTTTATTAAGAGTTATTTTTGCATTTCCTTGTGTGACTAACCAATGTTCAGCTCGATGATGGTGTTTTTGTAAACTTAGTATTCCTTGTGGTTTTACATATAACTCTTTAATTAGAAACTCTTTGCCCTCAAATAGATTTGTATACCTACCCCATGGACGGTAATAGACATTTTTTTTCTTAATATATTTGTTTTTATTTTTGTCATACATCTTCAAAATTTCTTTCCAACTACCAAGATCCGACCAAGGAATATCTAATTTGATAGCGTTAATTTGTTTGGTTTTTTCTAGAATTGCATAATCAAAAGATTTAGCAGTCGCTTTTATAAATGAAGCTTTGTTTAGATAATATGTATTGGCCTTATATTTTGATTTATTAACTGCATTTAAACAATTTCTATAAGTTTTGGGTTGATATTTTTTAAAGTTATTAATAATGGAATCTTTTCGCAGATAAAACATTCCTGAATTCCAATAACCTTTATTCTTTATAATCTCTTTTGCTTTAGCTTCTTTTGGTTTTTCAATAAATCTTGTTACTTTATTGATATTACCTTTAATTTTTTTGGTTAAAAAATAACCATAATCACTAGTTGGAGATTTAGGTTTTATTCCAAAAACAAATATATTTTCTTCATTAAGATTTGATTTATTTTTATTTATCGCCTTATTAAAAATATTCATTTTTTCAATCAAATGGTCTGCTGTAAAAAACATTAACGGTTGATTGCCTGGAATATCTTTAATTAAAGCTGTGCTTAATATAGCTGGTGCAGTATTTCTTTTTGCTGGTTCTAGAACAATTTTGTACTTATTTATTTTGCATTTTCTAAGATGTTGTTTTATTTGTTTAAGATATTTTTTATTTGTACTTATAACTGGCGCATCGAAGATTAATGCTTTTGTTCTCTCAAGTGTCTTTCCAAGTAAAGTCCAATTACCAAAATCAATAAACTGTTTTGCTTGATGATTTTTAGAATAAGGCCAAAGTCGAGTTCCAGCACCTCCACATAAAATAACTGGACGAATTTTCATTAAATCTCTGAATAATCCTTAACTTCTTTTTTCTTACCTGGATGAGTTGGTGCTCCTAAATATGCAGGTCCAACTGTTTGTGCATATTTCCATAAAGTACCTGAACCAAAATCTGATTTTCTAGCTTTCCATTTTCTTTTTCTTGCGGCCATTTCTTTTTTAGAAAGTCTTACATTTATAGTTCCTTTTTTGGCATCGATATCAATGATATCTCCTGTACGTAAAAGGCCTATAGGACCCCCTAGAGCGGCCTCAGGGCCTACGTGACCGACACAAAAGCCTCTTGTGGCTCCAGAGAACCTACCGTCTGTAATAAGGGCTACTTTCTCCCCTTTTCCCTGTCCATAAATTGCACTTGTTGTAGATAACATTTCTCTCATACCTGGACCTCCAACAGGTCCTTCGTATCTAATTATAATTACATCACCATCGTTATACTTTTTGCTTTGAACAGCTTTCATTGCACTTTCCTCATTTTCAAAGCATCTTGCTTTACCTGTAAATTGTAATTTTTTTAGTCCAGCAACTTTAACAATTGCACCTTCTGGTGCTAGGTTTCCTTTTAATCCAACAACACCTCCTGTTGGTGATAACGGATTTTTATAAGATCTCATTACTTTTTGTCTTGGATTAAATTTAATTCCTTTTAAATTTTCCTTCATAGTTTTTCCTGTAACCGTCATGCAATCACCATGAATATATCCACCTTCATATAAAGTTTTTAATAACATTGGAACACCACCTGCTAACCACATATCTTTTGCAACATATTTTCCACCAGGTTTTAAATCTGCAAGATAAGGTGTTCTTTTAAAAATTTTAGCAACATCCATTAAATCAAATTTAATTCCTGCTTCATTTGCAATAGCAGGTAAATGTAATCCTGCATTTGTAGAACCACCAGTTGCAGCAACAACTGTTGCAGCATTTTCTAAAGCTTTTCTTGTAACTATATCTCTTGGTTTAATTCCTTTTTTCAAAAGGTTCATAACCGTTTTACCACTAACTTTTGCGTATTTATCTCTTTCCTCATATGGAGCTGGTGTTCCAGCTGAATAAGGTAATGCTAATCCAATTGCTTCAGATACACATGCCATTGTATTTGCAGTAAATTGACCTCCACAAGCACCTGCACTAGGACAAGCAACTAATTCTAATTTTCTAAGTTCTGCAGCAGACATTTGACCTGTTGAATGTTTTCCAACCGCCTCAAATACATCCACAACTGTTACGTCTTTCCCTTTATATTTGCCTGGAAGGATCGATCCACCATATATAAATACACTTGGTACATTTAATCTAACCATAGACATCATTAGACCTGGTAAAGATTTATCACATCCTGCGATACCAACTAAAGCATCATAACAATGACCTCTAACTGTAAGTTCAGCTGAGTCAGCGATTACTTCTCTGGATATCAATGAAGACTTCATTCCTTCATGCCCCATTGCAATACCGTCAGTAACGGTAATTGTACAAAATTCTCTTGGAGTTCCACCATTAGCTCTAACTCCTTTTTTAACTGATTGAGCTTGTCTCATTAGTGCAATGTTACAAGGAGCTGCCTCATTCCATGTGGAAACGACGCCAACAAAGGGTTTTGCCACATCTTTCTCAGTTTCCCCCATAGCATAATAAAATGATCTGTGTGGAGCTCTGTCAGCTCCTAATGATGTATGTCTGCTTGGAAGTTTCTTTTTATTGAATTTAGCCATTATATACCCTTTATTGTTACTGATATTTTCTCAATATCATTCTTTAAATTATTATAATTATTTTTTTCTTGTTCAACAATCTCTTTTGGAGCTCGATCTACAAAACTCTTATTCTCCAATCTCTGAGATATTTTATTCATCTCTTGCTCTAATCTACTTTGTTTATTTGTTAAATTTTCTTTGATTAATTTTAAATCAACATCTTTATCAAAATAAATCTTAAACAAATCACCAGAAACAACCATTGTCGCAGCTGGTTTATCTAAATCTTTATCCAATATACTATTTATTCTTCCTAGTTTTTTTAGAATAATTTCATTTGTATTAATAAATTCTTTTTGATTTTTATTAATATTGCTTATTGATAAATCAATAAATGAGCCTGGGCTTACATTTAGCTCATTTTTAAATGATCTAATCTCTGAAATAATGTTGATGATGTTTTCAACCTGTTCAGTGCTACTGTCCTTATTTATTTCACCTGATAACCAATTTTTAAGCATCAAATAATCACTACCGTCATTATCAAATTTATTTTTAAGCCAAATTTCTTCAGTAACAAAAGGAATAAAAGGATGTAGCAAAATCAAAATTTGTTTAAATACAAAAGATGATACTTTTTTAACCTCGGCTTTAGCTTTTTCATCATCTGAAAATAGTATTGTTTTAGACAGCTCTAAATACCAATCGCAATAAGAATGCCATGCAAATTGATAAGCATTTTTAGCTGCTTCATCAAATCTATAATCTTCAAGATTTTTTTCGATTTTATTTTTAGTTTCAATAAGTTCTGAATAAATCCATTTGTTAATATTTACATTTAAACTAGGAACTTGATCTATATCTTTAAAATCACATTCATTAGTGATTAAAAAATTATTTGCATTCCATAATTTATTTAAAAAATTTCTATAACCTTTAACTCTATCTTCAGAAAGTTTAACATCTGTGCCAGGTGAAGCCATTGATAGCAAAGTAAATCTAAGAGCATCTGCACTATATTTTTCAATTAAATCTAAAGGGTCAATTACATTACCTTTAGACTTAGACATTTTCTGTCCCTTTTCATCTCTAACCAATGCATGAACATAAATATCTTTAAATGGTTCTTTGTTTAAAAATTCAGTACCAAACATAATCATTCTAGCTACCCAGAAAAATATAATATCAAAACCTGTAACTAATACTGATGTTGGATAAAATTTATCTACATATTTATTATCATCCGGCCAACCAAGTGTAGCAAAAGGCCATAAGCCTGATGAGAACCAAGTGTCTAAAACATCTGGATCACGATTTAATTCAACATCTTTACCGTAATGTTTTTTTGCTTGTTGTTTTGCATCATCTTCATTTTCAGCAACAAAAATTTTTTTGTCAGGACCATACCAAGCAGGTATTTGATGCCCCCACCAAAGCTGTCTTGAAATACACCATGGCTCAATATTATTCATCCATTGAAAATAAGTTTTTGACCAATTCTCAGGAAAGAAATTTGTCCTTTTTGAATTAACAACTTCTTTAGCTTTAACAGATAATTTACCTGCATCAGCAAACCATTGTTCTGTTAAGAAAGGTTCAATTATTGAATTAGATCTATCTCCATAAGGTACTTTATTTTTTATATTCTCCTCTTTTACAAAAAATTCTTTTTCTTTAAGTTCTTGTAAAATTTTTTTTCTTGCTTCAGACCTATCAAGACCTATGTAATTTTCTGGAGCATTTTTATTTATTTTACCAGCTTCTGTAAAAATATTTATGATTTCAAGATTATTTCTTTGACCAACGTCATAGTCATTAAAATCATGTGCAGGAGTTATTTTTAAAGCTCCTGTTCCTTGCTCAGGATCTGCATAATCATCTTTGATAATTTTTATTTTTCTTCCAACAATTGGTATTGTAACTGTTTTTCCAACAAAGGATTTAAATCGCTCATCTTTTGGATTAACAGCAATAGCAGTATCACCAAGCATAGTTTCGGGCCTGGTGGTTGCAATTGTAATAAATTCATCCATTCCATCTATTGGATATTTGATGTAATAAATTTTAGAATTGACCTCTCTTTGATCTACTTCTAGATCTGAAATAGCTGTTTTTAAAACTGTATCCCAATTAACTAATTTCTTATCTTTATAGATTAAACCTTTGTTGTAAAGATCTACAAAAACCTTAATTACTGACTTTGATAAATTTTCATCCATAGTGAAAGCATTTCTTGACCAATCACAGGAACAACCTAGTTTTTTTAACTGGTTTATTATGATGTCGCCATATTGATCTTTCCATTCCCAAACTTTTTCAATAAATTTTTCTCTTCCAATTTCATTTTTATCAATTTTTTCTGAAGTTAATTTTTTCTCGACTAAAGCTTGAGTGGCTATACCAGCATGGTCTGTACCTGGTTGCCATAATGTTTCATAATTATTCATTCTGTGATAACGAATTAATAAATCTTGAATAGAATTATTGAGAGCATGACCCATATGCAAACTGCCAGTTACATTTGGTGGAGGAATTACAATTGAGAATTTTTTTGAATTTTCTCTAGGTTTAAAAAGACCATTTTTTTCCCAATAAGAATAAATTCTATTTTCTACATCAGAATGTATATATTTCTCGCTACTCATTGATTTTAAAGTTTATAATTTAATAATCTAAATTAACAATAATCAATTTGGATCGTTATTTAATAGACTAATAGAAAAAATTTATTATAAAAAGGCATCTGTAGCTATTAGCTAAAAATAAGATGGCAACGTGGCGGAATGGTTACGCAGAGGATTGCAAATCCTTGTATCCCGGTTCGATTCCGGGCGTTGCCTCCAAAAAAATTCTTGTTTTAGTTATAAAAAAAAGTAAGTTTGATTTTTTACATTCCTCGGTAGCTCAGTTGGTAGAGCAGTTGACTGTTAATCAATTGGTCGCAGGTTCGAGTCCTGCCCGAGGAGCCAGAATTTAAATTAAATAAAATTATCTCTTTAGTTAAAACTAGGGTCTTAATTAAATTTTAATTAAACTGCTTTTGAAATTCCTGAACCTGAAATTTGTAAAGATTTATTAAATTTTAATTTTTGATCAGCACTAAGTTCTGAATATAATTTTACTAAAAAATTATAATTAACATTCATGTGACCTTCCTGTGATTTTTCTAAATTAACTAAATATTCTGAAAAATCTTCAAAGAAATAATTAATTGGAACTTTTAAATAATTTGCAAGCTGAAGTAATCTTATCGAACTTACACCGTTAGTCCCTTTCTCATACTTTTGAATTTGTTGAAATGTTACATTAATTGCTTTTGCTACTTTAGTCTGAGTTAAACCTAAAGCTAATCTTCTTAGCTTAAGCTTGTTGCCTAAGTGTTTATTGAAATTATCTTCCATTAAGACCCCTCTTAATTAAATTTTATAAAGCTCATTCAACCTATTTATTAATGTTACTGCAATAGAAAAATTTATTTTTTTTTGTAAGAAATTTGAAATAATCAAAATACTGTCAAGCATTACTTGAATAGAAAATTGACTTATTTAGATTGTTTAAATCTTATATTATGCCTTATAGTAGTTATATTTTTTAAAGGATTTGACTTAAAAATAGCTTGGTTCTATCACTCTTCGGGTTTGCAAAAAAACTCCTTAGTTTCAGCTCTTTCAACTATCATACCCTCATCCATAAAAATAACTTCATCTGCAACCTCTTTTGCAAATCCCATCTCATGCGTTACTACAATCATTGTCATTCCTGCTTTAGCTAAATTAACCATTGCATCTAACACTTCTTTAATCATTTCCGGGTCTAGAGCTGATGTAGGCTCGTCAAATAACATTATTTTTGGCTCCATACATAGTGCTCTAGCAATTGCACATCGTTGTTGTTGACCACCTGAAAGTTGACCTGGATATTTGTTAGCTTGGTCTGCAATTTGTACTTTTTCTAGGTGCTGAAGAGCTAAATCTTCTGCCTCTTTTTTTGGCATTTTTTTTACCCAAATTGGAGCTAGAGTGCAATTATCTAAAATAGAAAGATGAGGAAATAAATTAAATTGTTGAAACACCATTCCAACTTCGGCTCTAATTTTTTCTATGTCTTTAGTATCTTCTGTTAATTCATTTCCATCTACTATAATTGAACCTTGTTGATGTTCCTCAAGTCTGTTTATACATCTAATTAATGTCGATTTACCTGATCCTGAAGGTCCGCACACAACAATTTTTTTATTCTTCTCAACTTCTAAATTAATATTTTTTAATACTTGGAAATCGCCAAACCACTTGTTCATTTCTGTAATTTGAATTATTTTATCTGACATTATCTTTCTGTTTTATATTTTTGTTCTAAATTATAACTATATTTACTCATTGCATAGCAAATAATAAAAAATAGTACTGATGCAAACACATAACCTTCCATTGCAAAACCTAACCACTCAGGGTTAGTTTTAGCAAGGTTTAACATTCCAACAATTTCTAAAAGTCCTACAACAAATATTAAAGGAGTATCTTTTACAAGCGCTAAGAAAGTATTAGCAATACCAGGTATCACAAGTTTTAATGCTTGAGGTAAAATCACCAAAATATGCATTTTCCAATAACCCATTCCTAAAGATTTGGCAGCATCATATTGACCTCTAGGCAACGCTTGCAAACCACCTCTAATAACTTCTGCTACATAAGCAGCTTCAAATAATGAAATTGCAATAATTACCCTTACTAATTTATCAATAAACATATCCTCAGGTAAAAACATTGGAAACATTACTGAGGACATAAATAATACTGTTATCAATGGAACACCTCTCCAAAATTCAATCATTCCTATCGAAATATATTTAATTATCGGAAAATCTGATCTTCTTCCAAGAGATAAAAATAAGCCTATAGGAAAACAGAAAATCAAACAAAAAAATGAGACTATAAAAGTTAAAGACAAACCTCCCCAAGCGCCTGTCTCTACCCACTCTAATGCTTCCAGTTTACCAAGCTCAATAAGTTCTTCATAAAAAAATACATATTTTAATAATATGTAGAGTGTGATCGGAACTATAATGAAATAATACATTTTAAATTTAGAAGGAATAAAAAAACCTAAAATAATTGAAATTACAGCAGCGATAATTCCATAAGAAAAATCAAAAAATATTGGACCACCAGAGATAAAAAAGAAAATAAAGAAAAAAGCAATTAATGGATAAACAACAACATAATAAAGTGTTAAATATTTTTTAAATTTTTCTGTAGCGAAAAAACCAACACATCCCAGAAAAGCTAGAGCAATGAATGATAAGTTAATACGCCACTGTTCTGGATTTGGATACATTCCATACATAAATCTATTAAACCAAATTTTAATATAAGTCCAACAAGCACCACTACCTGTGCACACATCTTTGGAATCACCGGCAATATTTGCATCTAAAATAAACCAACTTAATAATGGTGGGAGTGATTTGATAACTATGAACACAATTAATAATGATAAAAAGGCATTAAAATTGTTTGTATTAATATTTTTATTAATTGAGTCTAAAAACCTTAAACCTGAATAATCAATTCTAATTAAATGAAGTCCTGTAAACCCTAAAATTAGTGGTAAAAAGAAGCTAATAGGTCCAGGTAAAAAAGAAACTATATCTTTATTAAAAAAAGAATTTAAAAAAACTATAAATATACTTAAAGCAACTAAAATTACTCCTGTATATAGGTAAGTATAAAGGTTATTTTTATCTGGTTGCAAAAAGTTTAATTTGTTCATTATTTTTCTTTAATAGCTATTTTTTTATTATACCAATTCATAAATATTGAAATTGATATACTCAGAGATAGATAAGTTAACATTGTTATAGAAACAATTTCTATCGCTCTACCTGTTTGCATCAAAGCAGTTCCTGCAAATACAAGAACTAAATCAGGATACGCAATTGCAGCTGCAAGGGACGAGTTTTTAGTTAAGTTTAAATACTGATTAGTAGTAGGAGGGATAATTATCCTCAAAGCTTGAGGCATTACAACTAATTTAAGAACTTGATTTGGAGTTAATCCTATTGAAGCTGCAGCTTCTTTTTGACCTTTGCTTACACCTTGTACACCTGCTCTTACGCATTCAGCAATAAAGGTTGCTGTGTATAATGATAAAGCTAATGCTAGAGATATTAACTCTGGTGGTAATTTTATTCCTCCTTCATAAGTAAAACCAGATTGAGATAATTGTTTGATTACAGGTATTTCAACTGAAGCATCAACACCACCGAATAAAAAACTTAAAATTGGTAAAATTAACAAGAGACCAATTGAAATTGAGAAAACTGGTGTTTGAATACCCTCTTTCTCTTGCTTTTTTTTTGCGTAAATTCTAACAAAAATTATTGAAATAATTGCAGCTATTATTGAATAAATAAAAATATCTAAATTATTCCATACAAATGCAGGAACAAAAAAACCTTTTATTGTTAGAAAAAAAACTCCAAACATTGGTTCTGTATCTTGGGGTAATGGAAGAGCTCTTAAAGCAGCAAAATACCAAAAAAATATTTGTAATAATAAAGGTATGTTTCTAAAAAATTCTACGTAAACAGCAGCAGTTTTATTAATAAGATAGTTGTTAGATAACCTCGCAATCCCAACAACAACTCCAATAATTGTTGCAAATATAATTCCAATAACAGAAACTAAAATAGTATTTAATAACCCTACTAAATAAGCTCTAAAATATGAGTGAGAACCATCATACTCAATCAATGAAAACTGAACATCAAATGATGATTCTTGAGATAAAAATCCATAACCAAAAGTTATCCCTCTATTTTCCATGTTAATTTGTGCGTTATACGAAAAAAATCCAAAGACAAGAATAACTACTAAAAGTGTAAGTAATTGGGGTAATAATTTTTTAATATTCACAATAATAAATGACTTATAAAAAAAAGGGCTAGAAAAATCTAGCCCTTTTTAGATATTTAATTAGTTAAATTATCTTGCTGGTGGTACATAAAGAATTCCACCTTTAGTCCATAATTCATTTGGACCTCTATCAGGTAAAATTCCTGTGTCTGCTATATTTCTCTTATAGCTTTCACCATAGTTACCAACTTGCTTGATAATTCTTAAACTCCACTCATTGTCTAAACCTAAAGCAGCACCTAATTCACCTTCAGCACCAACTAATCTTTTAACAGCTGGGTTGTCAGAAGTTTTCATAGAGTCTGCATTCGCTGAAGTAACGCCATACTCCTCAGCTTCAATCATAGTGTTTAGCGACCATCTAACGATATCTTCCCAAACAGAGTCACCTTGTCTTACAACAGGACCCAAAGGCTCTTTAGATATAGTTTCTGGTAAAACAATATGATCATCAGGGTTACTCAATTTAATTCTTTGAGCAGCTAAACCTGATTTGTCAGTAGTGTAAGTATCACATCTACCAGCATCATATGCAGCTACGACTTCGTCCGCTTTTTCAAAAGTTACTGGCTCATATTGAATTCCTTTTGAATTAAAGAAATCTCTCATATTAAGCTCAGTAGTTGTTCCTAGGTTTGTACAAGCTGAAACACCTGCTTTGAAATCATTCACAGAAGATATTCCAGAATTTTTTCTAACCATAAAACCTTGACCATCGTAAAAGTTTACACCTACGAAAGTAAGCCCTATGTCAGCATCCCTTGAAAGAGTCCAAGTTGTGTTTCTTGACAAGATATCTATCTCGTTAGAAGTTAAAGCTGTAAATCTTTCTTTAGCACTTAATGGTGTAAACTTAACTTTGTTTGCATCACCTAGTACTGCAGCAGCTACCGCTCTACATACGTCAACGTCAACACCAGTCCAATTTCCTGCAGCATCAGCATTAGAAAATCCTGGAAGACCTTGAGATACTCCACATCTTACAAAACCCTTCTTTTGAGTGTTTTTAAGTGTTTTAGATTTTTTAGCAGCCATAGTTTCTGTTGTAAAAGTAAACAACACTGCAACCATAGCAACTAAAGAAGTTAATTGTTTTAAGTATTTAAACATTATTCTTCCTTTTAGTTATTTTTATTTGTTAACAAATAATTCAAAATTACTTTTGAATATTCTTAATTTAAGCATGTAAGAAAATCCTCTTCAAGAAAATTAATTGGTAAAACCTAAATTAGTTTAATTCTAGTTAATGATAAATATTTAAATAATAGCAACAGAAAATGAAGAAATGGCGCGCCCTGGAGGATTCGAACCTCCGACCCTCGGTTTAGAAAACCGATGCTCTATCCAGCTGAGCTAAGGGCGCATAATTTAATGATATATATATTACTAAATTAATTTTTAAAAAGAAATTTTTTAGCTATTAATAATATAGATAAAAGTTCAACTCTTCCAATTATCATAAAAAAAATAAGAAAATATTTGGTCAAAAAGTGTAAATTTTGAAAATCAAAGTCAGAAACACCATAAGCAGAAGAGTTAACCGTGTTCATTAAGGTTAATACAGCTAGTTTAAAGGAATATTCAAATTGAATATTTGATAAAGATAACAAGATAGTTAAAGAAAAAAGAGAAATAACAAAAATTAATATTGTTAAAAAATATTTATTTATGTCTTTTGAATCAAAATTTATTTTAGAAAAAACTAGCTTATTCATATATATATTTTTTGGTCTACTAAAAGATAAAATTTGGTTAATCGAATATTTTGTCAGAGAATATATTTTTAAAAACCTTAAACCTGAACTTGTAGAAAAAAAAGATCCACCAATAATTACAAGCAAGATATATACAAAGTTTAAATTAGTCTGATCAACATCTAATGAAATACCTATATTTGAAATACTGCTTACTAAAGATAAAAAACTAGATATAAAATTAGTATCATAACTAAAAAAAACAAAAAAGATACTCACAACAACAACAAAATATAAAAATAAATGAATATCCTCATAAAAAAAATTTAGATTTTTGTTTCTTAAAAAAAATAAATTATATGTAAAAAAAATACTAAAAAAAGAAATTAACATTAATAAAGAAAAAATAATTACTTGAAAATCATTTACTAATATCAATGAAAGTTCGTTTACTGGTAAAAAACCACCAGATGCAATTAATGTCATTGCCAAATTTAATGAATTAAATGATCTTATACCAATAATATTTAAAACTATAAAAATTAATATTGTTAATCCTGAATATAATAAAAGAATTTTTATTGATTGTTTTAAAATTTCTGCAGAACTAAATGAAAGAAAATTAGTTAAAGATTTTTTTAAACTTTCGTCATAAATATCAATTAAAAAAATAATAGAGTATAAAAAATATAAACCTCCTATCCATTGGATAGAGGATCTCCATAAAATTAAGCCTTGATCAATGTGCTTTATATTTTCAAAGACAGTAAAACCTGTTGAAGTAAAACCAGATACAGCTTCAAATAAAGCACTTAAAAAAGTTAAATTATAAATACTTAAATAAAAGGGTATCGACAAAATTAAAGGCATTAAAATGTATCCTAATAAAACTGTTAGTATTTTTTCAAATATTGAAGGTTTTTTATGATCGGTTTTAATTCTATAAAAAATCAATCCAGTTATCGCAGAAATAATTAAACTAAAATAATATGTGTTTAGATTTAGATATAAATTAAAATAATAAGAATAAATAATGTTTAAAAAAGAAAAAATAGATATTAATATAAAAAAAAAACTTAAGTACTTTACTCTAAAAAAAGACATTTGATTAAATAGAACTAATTCTAAATATATTTTCTACAACTGAAATTGATTCTTTTTTAGCTAAAAAAACAACTTTATCATCTTTTTGAAACACAAAATTTGATCTAGGTATTATGACTTTGTTTTCTCTTAAAACAGCTCCAATCCTTATCTCATCTGGCAAATTTGAGTTTTTTAATTCCTTATTAATAAGCTCTGAAGTTTCAATAATTTCTGCCTCGATCACTTCATATTCACCATTCATAATTGTGTATGCTGTTTCAATAGTTCCTTTATGGATATGTTTTAAAATACTTGAAACTGTATTCATTCTTGGATCAATTAAATCATCAATCTTTAGTGAATTTTGTAACAGAGAATAGTTAGGTTTGTTAATTAATGCCATTGTTCTTTTATCATCAATATCTTTTTCATCTTTAGCAAATTTTTCAACAAGAACACTTACCATTAAATTATCTTCATCATCATTTGTTAAAGCAAGAACAGTTTCTGCTTCTTGTAAATTAGCCTCAACAAGAACTTCTTCATCTAAAGCGTCTCCATTAATTACAATCGTATTGTTTAATTCACTAGCTAAGAATTCTGCTCTTTCTTTATTTTTCTCAATAATTTTAACTCTTGCTGCTTCTAAAGTTTCTTCTATATTTTTAGCTAAATTGAAACCTATATTTCCACCACCAACAATAAGAATATTTTTAGATATTTTTTCATCATGACCAAAAACTTCTAAAGTTTCAGACATTTGCGCAGAATTGATAATTACATAAATTTTATCATTTTTTCTTACATCATCATTTTTTTTTGGAATTATGAATTTATCATCTCTAATAATTCCTATAATATTTGCATCTAAATTTGGATGTTTTTTCGTTAAATCATTAAGCTGAATGTTAATTAATTTACAATTTTCATTAATTAATATCTCTAATAATCTTATTTTATTATCAGCAAAGGGAACACTATCTAATGCACCTGGTGCTTCAAGTTTTCTTTGAATTGATTTTGCAATTTCAATCTCAGGAGAAATGATAACATCTATTGGTAAATTTTCTTTATTATAAACTCTAGTAAATTTTGGATTTAAATAATCTTGAGATCTAATTCTAGCTATTTTTTTTGGAATATTAAAAATAGAAAATGCTATTTGACAAATTAGCATATTAATTTCGTCATTTCTAGTAACTGCGATAATCATATCTGTTTCTGCTGCGTTGGCTTTTTCTAAAATAGATGGGTATGTACCCTTGCCAACAATAGCTTTTACATCTAATGCGTCGTCAATCTTTTGGATATCTTCACTAGATGGATCAATTACAGTTATAGAATGACCTTGTTCACTTAATTGTTTTGCTATAGTGAACCCAACTCTTCCAGCTCCACAAATAATAATGTTCATTTAGTTAAATTCTTTAATTCCTAAGCCTTTTAATTTTCTGTGCAAAGCGCTTCTTTCCATTCCTACAAAATTTGCTGTTTTTGAAATATTTCCATTAAATTTTTTTAATTGAATAGTTAAATACTCTTTTTCAAACTTTTCTCTAGCTTCTTTTAATGGCACAGATAGGCTGTTTTCAGCTATTTGATCGTCAAAATTTATATTTTTTAAAGACTCTTTAATGATATTTGAAATTTTATCTTTTGTATCTGGTTGCAATATT